>JAXIPA010000176.1:0-8212 GCA_045403145.1 Nitrospirota bacterium
TCGGGCACGGACAGGGCGCGGTTCCCGAGCATGAACAAAAAAAAGACGGTAATCAGGAGGGTCAACGCAAGAACGTCCCGCGTCGCGTGCCGCCCGATTTGTCTGCTGTCGAAGGTCATGAATATCTTTCTGTGGATACGGCTTGCGAGCGTGCCTGGGGGAAAAATCTTTGATATTTCCCGTACAGCCCCATTGTATCAGGGCGTTACCGCAAACAGAACGGTGCTGACGGACCAAAGCAGGGATTTTACATCGTATGGGCAAGGTTTGTCAAACTTTTTCTGTTTGCGCTCAAGGGGTTACGGGAGGTGATTAGTGAACAAACCGCATGGGTCACGAAGCCTGAGAAACGGGCTTCGCTGCCGTAACCGGATGACGAAAGACAAAAGTGCGTCACTACCGCTTGACATTGTCCTGGCGCATGGCCTCGCACGCCATGTGCCGGATGACCTTGCCCTTGACGAGGTACACGACCATCTCGGCGATGTTTGTCGCATGATCGCCGATTCGTTCAAGGTATTTCGTGATATAGGTGAGCCGCACTGCCCGTGAGATGTTCTTGGGGTCCTTGAGCATAAAGATGAGCAATTCGTTGAATATCTGGTGGTTCAGGTTGTCCACGAAGTCATCGGCCTCGCATACGGTCATGGCCAGGTCGGCGTCCTTGGCCACGAAGGCGTCGAGGCTGTCCTTGAGCATCTTCTGGGCCGCCTCCGCCATGCGCGGGATGTCGATATAAGGCTTGAGCGCCGGCTCGTCGAGCATTTCCATGGCGCGCTCGCAGATGTCCACCGCCAGGTCCCCCATGCGCTCGAGGTCCGTGATGATCTTGATGGCCGTGGTCACGAGGCGGAGGTTGCTGCCCGTGGGCTGCCACAGGGCGAGGAACCGGATGCACTCCTCCTCGATCTCGACGTCGTAGTTGTTGACGATGGCGTCGCCGTCGATCACCTGAATTGCCAGGTTCCGGTCGCGCTCCACCAGCGCCTTGATGGATTTCTGGATCGCGTCCTCGACAAAGGCGCCCATCTTGAGGATATGCTCCTTGATCTTTTCGAGGTCCTGCTCTTTTTGGCTGGGCATGGGTTCTCCTTATTTTAATTTCGGAATGCGGAATGCGAATTGCGGAATAAAAAGGCGAAAGATTAAATAAGATCTTATTCCGCATTCCGAAATCCGCAATCGTATTACCCGAATCTTCCCGTGATGTAATCGTCGGTCTGCTTCTTGTCCGGGCTGGTGAAGATCTTTTCCGTGGTCCCGTACTCGATGAGCTCGCCCATGTACAGGAAGCCCGTCATGTCCGAGACGCGCGCCGCCTGCTGCATGTTGTGGGTCACGATGACGATCGTGACTTCTTTTTTGAGCTGGACGACGAGTTCCTCGATCTTGGCCGTCGAGATGGGGTCCAGGGCCGAGGTGGGCTCGTCGAAAAGGATGACCTCGGGCTCCACGGCCAGGGCGCGGGCGATCACGAGCCGCTGCTGCTGTCCGCCGGAAAGCTCGTAGGCGCTTTTGTTCAGTTTGTCCCTCACCTCGGCCCAGAGGGCGGCATGCTTGAGCGCCTCCTCGATCCGTCCGGCAAGTTCAGATTTGTTTTTGACCCCCCTCAGCCTGAGCCCGTAGGCGATGTTCTCGGCGATCGACATCGGGAACGGCGTCGGCTTCTGGAACACCATGCCGATGCGGCTCCGGAGGTTGATCAGGTCTTCATCTTTTGCGAGGATATTGTGGTCCTGAAAGATGATCTCCCCGCCGTACCGGTGACGGGGATAGAGATCGTGCATCCGGTTGAAGCACCGGAGCAGCGTGGTCTTGCCGCAGCCCGACGGCCCGATCAGCGCCGTGACCTTGTACTTGTCAATCGGCAGGGATATGTTCTGCAGGGCATGGACGTCCCCATTATAATAAAAATCCAGGTTCCTGACGTCGAACTCGATGTGCTGCGTCACCGTTTATACCTCCACTTGAGAACAAGCCTGCCGAGGAGCGTCAGCATGAGAATGAACAGCGTAATGACGAAGGCCGCGGCCCATGCCTGCTGGTGCCAGTCATCGTAGGGCCCCATGGCGTACTGGAAGATCGTCACCGTCAGCGATGCGATCGGACGGTTCATGTCCCAGGAAAAGAAATTGTTATTGAACGAGGTGAAAAGCAGGGGCGCCGTCTCGCCGGCGACCCGGGCGATCGAGAGGAGGACGCCGGTAAGGATCCCCGTTGCCGCCCCGCGGTATACCACCTGGATGATGACCTTATAGTACGGCGCCCCCAGCGCGAACGCGGCTTCCCGGAGGGTCCAGGGCACCATGGACAGCATGTCCTCGGTGGTCCGGAGCACCACGGGGATCATGATGACGGAGAGGGCCACCGCGCCCGCCCACCCGCTGAAATGCCCCAGGGGCCTGACGAGCAAGGCGTAGATGAACGTACCGACAACGATGGAGGGGACGCTCACGATGATGTCGGACAATACGCTGATGACCCGGGCGTATTTCGTCCTCTTCGCGTATTCCGCGAGGAAGGTCCCGCCGAGGATGCCCACCGGCACTCCGATGAGGGTCGCAAAGACGGTGATCATCAGTTGACCGACAAAGGCGTGCCGGAGCCCGCCGCCCTTCATGCCGGCAGGCACCGGATCGTTGAAGAACAGGTCGATATTGAGGGCGCCGATTCCGTGGACGATGACGTCCCCGAGGATGAAGACGAGCCAGAACAGGCCGCTCAAGGCCGCGAGACTGCTCAGGGTCAGGGCGGCCCAGCCCTCTATTTTTCGTTTTTGTTCTTGGGTCATGGCAAATTCGGGAAGGTTGGAGGATGGGAAGTTGGGAAGATAAGAAAAAAAGGGAAACGCAACCATGCTTTCCGGTCCATCCTGCTTACCTTCTCATCTTCAAACCTTCTCAACTTCTCTATAACTCCTACCTTGAATATTTCCTCTCCGCCCTGATCAAAAACAGCTTCGCTATCGCCAGCGTGATGAAGCTCATCACGAAGAGCACCAGCGCGAGATAAAACAGGGATGAAAGATAGACGTCGTTGTCCGCTTCGGTGAATTCATTCGCCAGCGTCACGGTGATTGTCGCGGCCGCGTCGAAGAACGACGTGGCGATCTTGTGGTTGTTGCCGAGCACGAAGGCCACGGCCATGGTCTCTCCCAGCGCGCGGCCGAGCGAGAGCACCACCCCGCCGAAGACTCCCAGCTTGGAGTAGGGGAGGACGACGTTCTTGACCACTTCCCACTGTGTCGCGCCGACGGCATAGGCGGATTCTTTCACGATCGACGGGGTCAGGTTGAAGGAGTCGCGGGCGATGCTCGCGGTGAAGGGGACGATCATGATGGAGAGAATGATGCTTGCGGTCAGGATGTCGATGCCGAGCGGCGTGCCGCGGAACAATATCTCGAGGACCGGCACGTTCCCGATTGTCCGCTGGAGCCAGGGTTCGATATATTTGCTCATGATCGGTGCAAGGGTGAACAGGCCCCACATGCCGTAGATGATGCTCGGGATCGCCGCCAAAAGTTCGATGGCGATGCCGATCGGCCCCCGGAGAAAGTTCGGGGCCACTTCAGTCACGAAGATGGCGATCCCGAGGGCTGCCGGCACGGCGATGATCAATGCGAGGGTGGTCGTGACAAAGGTACCGTAGATATTGGTTGCTGCGCCGAAGAGTTCCCTGACGGGGTTCCAGTCCGTTGAGAAGAGAAAATGGATGATGCCGAATTTGTTGATGGCAAGCGATGATTCACGAACCAGGATCCAGAAGATCCCTACGATGATCAGAACGACGGAGAGCGATGCGATGGCGGTGACGAGTGCAAACGCGAAGTCGAGGGGGTTTTTTTTGGGCAAGATCGCCAATGCACATGCTCCCTGGAAATGAAACGACAGTTGGACGCAGATGAACGCAGATAAAACAAAATATTTTGATTGATTCGCAACTCACCTGTCGGGTGATTTTTTTGAAGCTCAAAACAAATTTTTATTTTTACTTCATCCGCGTTTATCCGATTTTATCTGCGTCCCAATTGCTCTTCTTAGGTTCAAATAAAAGCAAGGGTCAGACAGGTGATTATACCTATCCGACCCTTGAGTGTCAAACAGTTTGAATTTTGAGAAATCAGGCGGCCCTTAGATGATCCCGTTGGCCTTCCAGTAAGCCCTGACCTTGTCTTCCAGCGATTTCGGCAGGGGGATGTAGATCAGATTCTTCGCTGTTGAGTCGCCGTTTGTATAAGCCCAGTCGAAGAATTTCACGGTCTTTTTGTTCGCATCCATTTTGTCTTTTGCGAGGAGAATGAAAGTCGCGCCGGCAATAGGCCACGAGGTTTTTCCCGGTGAGTTGGTGAGCCACACCTGGAAGTCTTTTTTCGGGTCGAAGCTGCCGGTCTCCGCCGCGTCCTCGAAGGTCTCGAAGCTCGGCTCCACGAAATTGCCCGCGGCGTTCTTCATCATCACATGGACGAGGTTGTTCTGCTTCGCGTAGGCGAATTCCACATAGCCGATGGAGTTGGCTGTCTGCTTCACATAATTGGCAACGCCCTCGTTTCCCTTGCCGCCGATACCCACGGGCCACGAAACCGACTTGCCTTCACCGACCTTTTCCTTCCATGCCGGGCAGGTTTCAGCGAGGTAGTGGGTGAAGATCGCGGTCGTGCCCGAACCGTCCGAGCGGTGGACCACGGTGATCTCGTTGTGCGGGAGGCTGACCTTCGGGTTCAGGGTCTTGAGCTGCGCGTCGTCCCAGAATTTGATCTCGCCCAGAAATATTTTGCAGTGGGCCGCCGGATCGAGCTTGAGTTCGCCGGCCTTGACCCCCGCGATGTTCACGACCGGGGTGATGCCGCCGACAACGGTCGGGAACTGGAGCAGGTTGTCCTTGGCGAGCTTGTCCGAGGCGAGGGGGTCGTCGGAGGCGCCGAAATCAACGGTGCGCTCGACGATCTGCCGCTGGCCGCCGCCGGAGCCGATGGACTGGTAATTGAGCTTGGTGCCCGTGACCTTGTTGTACTCGAATGCCCAGGCGGAATAGACCGGGGCCGGGAATGTGGCGCCTGCGCCGTTCAGGGTCTCCTCCGCAAAGACGGCGCCTGCCAATGCCAATACTGCGATTAGTGCGAGTGCTGCGATTTTTTTCATGTACATATCCTCCTTTGGATTGTTAAATACGGTTGTTTACGATGCTGTCTTATAACATGCCATTGTTACAAGAATGTTACATTATTAATAAATAGTTTTAATACCCTTATTCCGGATGGGTCGAGGAGATCAGCATTCCGTCCGGCATTGACTCGCCCTGGACGGACGTATGCAGCTTCTGCAGGGAGAGGGTAAACGTGCTCCCCGCGCCGGGATTGCTCGCGATTGTGATTTTACCGCCCATGGCTTCCGTGAGCAGTTTTACGATGTACAGCCCGAGACCCGCTCCTTTAATCCGTTCACTTCCCGCAGCCCGGTAGAATTTCTCGAAGACCCGGGAGAGTTCGTCACGGCGTATGCCGCAGCCTTCGTCCGTAATCGAAATATCGACCCACTTGTCCCTGTCGTCCATGTGGATATAGACCTTCCCGTTGTCCCGGTTGTACTTTACGGCATTGGAAACGAGGTTCACCAGCACTTGCCTGAGCGCGGTCCTGCTTCCCAGGACCGGGAACCCGGTCTTGTTCACGAAAACGATTTCGATCCCTCTTTCTGCCGCGGCGTCTCGGAACATTTCGGACGCTTCCGCTGCCATGTCCGCGAGGTCCACGGAAGCAAGCGGAAACGGTCCGCCTTCCTTTTCGAGGCGGGCGAGAAGCGATGCATCGTTCAGGAGACTTTCCGCGTGATGGGCGGTGATATTTATCGTTTTCAGGTAATTTGCCGGATGGTCCTTTCTCAGCGCGATCGATGAAAAATTCCCGATTATGGACACGGCATTTTTCAATTCGTGGACGAGGTAACGCAGGGACGTATCGTTGCCCTGTTCCCTGACCCTGAGCTGATCGACCGTCTGCTGACGGTCGATGTTTTTTCTGATCTTCAGCAGGAGTTCTCTGACGGAAAACGGCTTGGTCAGATAATCATCAGCTCCGAGGGAGAGGCCCCTGATGCGCGCCTCTTCATCGGTGAGCGCCGAAAGCATGATGATGGGAACGGACTTCCCGTTCGGGCTTTCCCGCAGGATGCGGCACACCTCCCAGCCATTAAGCCCGGGAAGCATGATGTCGAGCAGGACCGCGTCGATTGTGTGGAGCCGCGCTGCTTCCACGGCCTCCTCGCCGCTTTGCGCAGTGATGGTCCGGTAATTCGACTTTTTAAGATTATAGCGCAGGAGCGCCGCGACGTCCGTTTCGTCCTCGACAATGAGGATTTGTTCATTCATCAGTCTTTATCCTTATCGTATGCTGTTGGGTTACGGAGAGTAATATAGTCCTCATTTGTTACGGGAATATTACGAGGTTGTTACAAATTGATGAAGATAAACCGGTAGCGAACCAGGAGGCGCACTCTCAGAAATCACCCGTCTCTTTTCTGGACTTTTACGGAAAGTTGTAGTAGAGTTTTCAATCAGTTGGCGTTTGCATTGCAAGGAATGGCGTGCTGATGGGGCTTCCGAAGGAAATCGTCGAGCTGATTGAACGCTTTGAGCGGAACCGCGAATCCTATTTGTCCGGGAAATATTGTCGCGTCTTGAATTGATGTTTGGAGAGGAAAAACAGGATGTATAAAACTTTCGCCAATGATGTTGAGGCGAAAGTCCATAAGGTGGTAGAATAGGGCTATGCCAACCATTAAAAACATCACCGGCCCGTACCGAAGCATGTGCATTTGGACCCGTTGTCGCTGGCCAATAATCACGGATATTCGGCGAGCGAACTCAATACGATAAGAAAAATTATTATGGATAATATAACCGGGATCATGGAGGCGTGGGATGAACACTGCGGTCATACTTCAAGAAGTAAAAATTAAAGCCATTCAAGTTACCGAGGACACGATCACTGCCCAGCTTGTTGACGGGCGGACGATCAGCGTTCCGCTGGCGTGGTCGTGGAGACTATCGGAGGCGACGCCGAAGCAGCGGGCGCATTATGAGATCATCGGAGACGGCCAGGGTGTGCATTGGCCGGACGTCGATGAAGATATCAGCGCTGAAGGCATGCTGTACGGCATTCCGGCGCACAAGCCGAAAAAGTAGCACGGTGAGAGGGGCTTTGTTGTTGAATGAAACCCCGGCAGAAAGTCGTTACTCCGCTCTTATCCCCACCGGCAGCGTAACCTCCACGATGGTCCCTTCCCCGGGCTTGCTTGCGGCCGAGATCGTGCCGTTCAGGTTTTTTACCAGGGCTTTCACGATCTTGAGCCCCAGGCCCGTCGTCTCAAGGCCGTTCATTTCAACATCATAGCCGCGTTCCGAGGACTCGAACACGGCGCTGATCTGTTCCTGTGTCATCCCCCTGCCGGTGTCCGTGACGGTCAGTCTGACCGCGTCGTCATCCTTTGCGAGGATCATGGAGATCCTTCCCCGTTCCGTGAATTTCGCCGCATTGCTCATGAGGCATGTCATGATCCGCCGTATCCTGGCCGGATCGGAGTTTATGAGCACGGGAGCGGGAGAGGACACGTCCATCACGGTGACCGGCTTGCTCCCGGCGATCTTTCGCGCCGTCCCGGAAACCTCGTGGAGCAGCTTAACGAGGTCGAAGCGTTCGCAGGCTGCCTCCGCGGGATCAGTTTCGAGTCTGGTGAGTTCGAGGATGTCGGACACGGATGACGCGAGGTCCGTTGATTCGGAGATGAGGAGAGAAAGCCGGTTCCGGAGACTTTCCATTTCTCCCTTTTCGTATGCCACCCTCATGAGTTCCGCCATACTGAGGATCTCATACAGCATCAAACCGGCGTTGCGCGTAGCCTGAAAGACGGTCGGTGACGTCCGTTTCCGCGGTCTGTCGGAGACGCGCCGCGCTGTTTCCTCATATGCGTTCGCGGACGGCAGCGTCTTGAGGGCAGGGGATGGGTAACGCAAGACCGGTCTTTTTGAGTATGCCTGGGTCCGCTGACTTGTCTTCATGTTTTCTCCTTCTCATGCGCAGCGTAATGTCAAAACTTTCACCGCAGAGGACGCGGAGGACGCAGAGAAATTCTTGAATTACAACACATTAAACTCTTTCTCAGCTCCCTCCCCATCTGCGACCTCTCAAAATCTTCTTCTTTGAATCTATATTCTTTGC
>JAXIPA010000201.1:0-19733 GCA_045403145.1 Nitrospirota bacterium
GTCAGCGACAACGGCACGGGCATGACCCGCGACGAGGTCATCGCGGAACTCGGCACCATCGCGCATTCCGGCACCAAGGACTTCCTGCGGGCGCTTCGGGAGAAGGCCATGAAGGACAGGCCCGAGCTCATCGGGCAGTTCGGCGTGGGCTTTTATTCATCCTTCATGGTCGCGGACAGGGTCACGGTCATTACCAGGAAGGCGACGGAAAATTCAAAAAAGGCCGTCAAGTGGGAATCTATTGCAGACGGTTCCTTTGTTATCGATGAAGCGGAAAAGGACCGGGCGGGGACCGACGTTACTCTCCATCTTAAAGCCGAAGACAAAAACTATCTGAACGAATGGGAGATCAGGTCGATCATCGAAAAATACTCGGATTACATCGAGCATCCGGTGGTGATGGATATTGAGCGGGAAAAGGAAGACCCGGCGGACAAGAGCAAAAAGATCAAGGTCGTTGAAGAAGAACGGATGAACTCCGGCAAGGCCATCTGGCTCAAGGACCAGTCGGAGATATCCGCCGAGGAATACAACGATTTTTACAAGCATATATCCCATGATTTCAGCGATCCTGCGAAGGTCATCCATTACCACGCCGAGGGCACTTCGGAGTTCACCTCGCTCCTGTACATCCCGGCAAAGGCCCCGCACGGAATCCTGTACCGGGACTACAAGATCGGCCCGACCCTCTATGTCAAACGGGTGCAGATCATGGACCACTGCGAACAGCTCATTCCCCCGTATCTCCGTTTTGTCACGGGCGTCGTCGATTCCTCGGACCTGCCGCTCAACGTCTCGCGGGAAATCCTGCAGTCCAACAAACACGTCGAGGTCATAAAAAAGAACATTACGAAAAAGACGCTCGACACGCTGGCGGACATGAAAAAGAACGCCTATGACGCCTATGCCGGGTTTCACCGGGAATTCGGCAGGGTCCTGAAGGAGGGGATTCATTTCGACTTTGCCCGGAAGGAGCAGATCGCGGACCTGCTCCTGTTTCAGTCCACGAAGACGGAGACGGGCAAATATACGACCCTTGAGGACTATGCGAAGAACATGCCGATTGCCCAGGCCGAGATTTATTTCATCACGGGCAGGCCCGATGAGAATGTCATGCAGTCGCCTTACCTCGAGGCGTTCCGTGAAAAAGACTATGAGGTCCTGATCATGACCGACGATATCGACGACATCATCATGACCGGCCTTCAGGAATACCGGGGCAAGAAGATTAAATCGGTCATCAAAGGCGATATCAGCCTCGACAAGCCCGGCGAGTCGGAAAAGGAAAGATCAAAAGAGAAATTCGGGAAGCTTCTTGCCATGATCAAAGAGCAATTAAAGGCTGAGGTGAAGGACGCGCGGCTTTCCGGCAGGCTGAAGGACTCAGCCTGCTGCCTGGTTGCCGAGGAGGGCGGGCTCGATCCCCAGATGGAGAAGCTGCTGAAGTCCATGGGCCAGGAGGTCCCGTCCGACAAGAGGATCCTGGAGATAAACCCGGCCCATCCGGTCTTTGAGGCCATGAACAGCCTCATCGAAAAAGGCGGCAGGGACGAACTCCTGAAGGAATACATCGACCTGCTGTACAATCAGGCGCTGCTGCTCGAAGGCTCAAAGATCAAGGAACCCGCCGTTTTCGCAAAGTCCATCGCAAAGCTCATGCTCGACAATGTGCAGCAGGAAAAGACAGCGAGTTAAAATCGCATCCGCCCGCAAAGGAGCGTATGAAGTCCAGACCGCTACCATCAGAAGGCCAAGCGACTGAAGAGCAAACGTTGATCCATGCCGACCAGGTCAAGCAGCTCTTCGACAACGCGCGGCTGGGAATGGTCGCGACGCTTATCAATGCCGCGGCCCTGGCCTTCGTTCTCCGGGGAACGGTCCCCCAGCGCACACTGATCGTATGGCTTGCCTGCCTGTACCTGATCACGCTGATCCGCTTTGTCCAGGTAAACCGGTATCGTCTCAATCCACCGTCCGCCGATAAAGCGCGTCGCTGGGGCGTGTGGTTCATCATCGGAACGGCCTTTACGGGGGCCGCCTGGGGGTCCGCCGGCATCTTTCTTTTCCCCGAAGTATCGCTGGCCCACCAGGTTTTTCTTGCCTTCGTTCTCGGCGGAATGGTCGCCGGCGCAGTCGGGACCTTTTCCATCATCACAACAGCCTTTCCGGCATTCAGCATACCTGCGCTCGCGCCCCTCATCATCCGCTTTTTCATCAGCGGCGACGAGATCCATGTCGCCATGGGGGGTATGACCCTCCTCTTCGCCGTCCTGTTTCACGTTGTAGCGCTGCGTATCCACGACGTGTCGGTCCTTTCTCTCACGCTTCGCCATGAAAACAGCAGCCTTGTCTCCTTCCTGGCTGCGGCAAAGGAACGGGCGGAACAGTTGAATGAGGAGCTGCGGTCCGAGATCGGAGAGCGGGAAAAAGCGGAGGAGGAATTGCATGGGCACCGCGGCCGACTGGAGGAACTGGTGAAGGAGCGTACCGCTGAATTGTCGCTTGCCAACGCCCGGCTCCAGGAGGAAATGACAGGGCGCAGCGCGGCCGAGGATCTACGGCGGCAGAGCGAGGCGTATTTCCGGTCGCTCATCGAGAACACCCTTGATCTCATAACCGTTCTGGACAGCAGCGGGAACATTCTTTTCGAGAGCCCGTCCATAGAGAAAATACTGGGATACCGGCGCGATGAACTGGTCGGCATGAATGTTTTCGAATGGGTGCACCCCGACGACCTGCACGTGGCACAGGCGGCCCTTACGAGGATTACCCTGACACCGGGAACGTCCGAGTCAGTCGAAATCCGCATCCGGCATCGAAACGGCACGTATCGGCTGTTTGAATCGAGCGGCAAGAGCATCGTCGACGATTCCATGGCGGTTCGCATCATGGTCACCTCCCGGGACATTGCCCACCGGAAGAGGATGGAAGAGGACATTCTGAAGGTCGAGAAACTTAACTCCCTCGGCGTGCTCGCCGGGGGCATCGCCCATGATTTCAACAATCTTATGACGGGCATCACGGCCAACATCGGACTGGCCAAAAGGCGGGCGAAGCAGGACCGGGAGCTTTCGGCCATGCTGGAAAAAGCGGAGCAGGCGGCCGTTCGGGCGCACGACCTCACCAAGCAGCTCCTGACTTTCTCCCGCGGGGGTGAGCCGGTCAAGAAAACGATCTCGATCAGCGAACTGGTCGAAGAGGCGGCGGGCTTCGCCCTGCTCGGGTCCAAGACAGGCCGGGCATTCTCCATTTCAGCCGACCTCAAGCCCGTTGAGGCGGATGCGGGGCAGCTCCGTCAGGTCATCCATAATATCGTCATCAATGCCGACCAGTCCATGCCCCGGGGCGGCGTGATCAGAATAGCCTGCGAAAATGCGACCGTGCAGGCCCACGAGGTGCCGTTGCTCGAGGCCGGAGAGTACGCGAGGATCTCCATTGCCGATCAGGGCGTCGGCATACCGCAGGAACAGTTGGGAAAGATTTTTGATCCTTATTTTACGACCAGGGAGAAGGGAAGCGGCCTCGGGCTCGCTGCGGCGCATTCCATCATCGCGAAGCACGGCGGCACCATCATCGCGTCGTCCGAGCCGGGGGTGGGCACGACGATTTCGGTATATCTTCCTGTTTCCCCGAAAGAGGCCGCGGCGCCGGTCAGTACGGGCGGAGAGCTGGTTTTCGGCAAGGGAAGGGTCCTTATCATGGACGATGAAGAGATCATACGGGACGCGGCGGGCAGGGTCCTGCAGGCGGCCGGGTACGAGGTCGAGTCCGCCGAAGAAGGGAATGCGGCGATCGAGCTGTATTGCAAAGCCCGCGAAGCGGGGAGACCCTTCGATCTCGTCATCATGGACCTGACCGTACCCGGCGGCGTAGGCGGCAAGGACGCCATCAGGAAACTGCACGAAATCGATCCCGGGGCGAAAGCCATCGTATCGAGCGGTTATTCTCAGGATCCGATCCTCGCAAACTACCTCGACTACGGTTTCCTGGGGGTTATTACGAAGCCATACCGCATACGGGAGATGTCGGAGATCGTGAGCAGGGTGATTACGAAGGACGGTACTGTCAATGATCCCATGAAAAAATGAAAGACAATTTACCGGAGAGGGGAGAGAAGAGGTTGCTGAGTTGTCATTTAAAAAAGTTCTCGGCGTCCTCCGCGTCCTCTGCGGTAAAAAAGTTTGATATTACTCAATTGACCGTTAAACCAAAAATGATGGTTTCGTAAAAAGTCGAATATCGCCACGCGACAGTCATTCCGGCTTGCCTGCACCCAGCGGTTACGAGCAAAGCGTAGTGCAGGGTGTCCGGAATCGTTCTTTTTCATAACGTTAGGTGGCAATGTGATTCCCGACAAGCGGGAATGACGACTTTTTACGAGCACATGAATAATACTGTATTTTGATTTTACCTTCTTGAATTATCCATATTTATCTGTGTTCATCTGTGGTTAATTGCTTTTCCCAGGTCAAAGCCGGTTAAATGACAAACCGCCCTTCACGGGGATTTTCGATCCCCCGAAGGGCGGTTTTATTTTTTTCCATGAAGCGGTTTCGCAGCCCGCGTTGCGCTTTACAGCAAGGCGGTATCAACCCAACCCGCCTTCGGTTGGACCTTTACAATCCTGCCACGGACGAAGGCGTTGCCGTCACTCCGGTGAGCGCTGAACCGTCAATCGCCTTGGCGGCGACGGACACCACGGTGAATGCGTTTAGAGCGGGCAGGTCCGTCCCGGGGCCAGATCGAACTTGATTGTTACGAACTCGCCCGCGCCGAATCCGGCTGTATTCACCATCGCGATATGCAGGTCGCCGGACGCGGGAGTGAACTTGGCCAGCGTCAGGCTGTTGTTGCCTACCGCGGCCACGCCCGAGACCTTTATGACTCCTCCCGAGGTCACCTCTCCCGTGTTCGGGTCGGCCCCCACGGTCACACCCGCCGGCAATTTCACCGTCACGTCGATGGCGCCGATGAGGAGTGATGCCCCGGAGGAACTCATTTTGAGCATCCCGGCGCTCGGAATAGGAACAGTGGAGATGTTGCCGCCTGTCTGGTTCTTGCCGCTGTTGTTGAAGGTCGTGATGGCGGTGTTGATCATGGTGATGGATTCACCCGAGAGCCCGCCGTGTTCCTCCTCCTCGCCCATCGTCACGAGGGTCCGCGTCAGGGATTCGTCCAGCGTTTCGCTCGGCCCCTTATTGCTGTTCACGAGCTGCGAAATGGCCTCGCAGGCGGCCGCGTGGTTTCGCTGATCCTCCGTCGTTCCGTTCGGGATCGGCAGGCTCGAAACGGGGTCGTTGACGCTGAAGGTTGCGCCGACGGTCGCATTCGCCGTGTTGATCGCGGCTTCCGTGAACGTCCCGCCGCCCTTTGCCTTTTGAAATGCCAGCTCGGTTATCGGAGTCACCGCCACGGTCGTCGATCCTGTTTCCACAATGGCAACCGCCGTATGCAGCGGGATATTCAATGTCACCGTCGCTCCGCTCACCTCGTCGGTGAACGAGCCGCCCGTCACCTCCACTACGACCGGGGCATTTTGATAGTTGCCGAGATCTATAGAATAATTCCCGTTGGCGTCCGTCTGTCCCACGCCGATCGGGGCCGTCATGTCCACGACGCCGTTCTGTACGGCGAACACCTTCACCGTCGCTCCTTTGAGCGGCCCTTTTGACGCCATGCCGCTCAGCGTCGTCGAGGTTGCCGGCGGCGGCACCGTCGCCGTGCTGTCACTGCCGCTACTGGAGCAGCCCGCAAGCGCCAGCATTGCCAGACATAAAACCGTTATCATTAAATATTTTACTTTCATAGCTATCTCCTTTTCGATTTCAGCAGCATATCACTCTGACGCACGAAGCCAATGCGACTTCAGCAATTGATCGTCCGGACTTTGCGAGTTATGTGATTTCGAGATGTATGATCGCAAAAGATGTGCCAGCCTCGCTGTGTAATATTAGCCCTTTATTTATCGGGAGTTAGCGAGAAAGATGAAAAAGTGCGCTTCATTCTAAACTATTTCGACCGGGCCATTTTGAATTTCACAACTTATTTTACTGTAGGTAGTTTTACCCATTGTGTTCATTTCATTATGCACCGGCCAAACGGCACTGGCAGGCGGCCGGGGAACGGGCATATACCGTTAAAGACAGTATCCAGACGAGGTCGGCGGTCAGTTTTCTTGCCATTCCCATCCGCATATGGTAGAGTTATTCCAATTACGCAGTGCCGCCCTCGCCCCCTCGGCAAACAGCCCCCGGAAACGGGAACAAAGACTATAGCGGCAAGAGGAACTATACCCTGACCGCTACGACCCTCAAGGAGCGAAGAAGCATTTATGCACGCCAAACCGATCGTCGTCCTTCTTATTGAAGATGATTCAGACGACGCACTCCTCATTCAGCGTTACCTTTCCAGCGCCATGAAGATCCCGTATCAGGTGAGACACGTTGACCGGCTCGAGAAAGGCCTTGCTTTCCTGAACAGCGGCGGCGCGGACGTCGTGCTGCTGGACCTCGGCCTGCCCGATGGGAACGGTCTGCGCACCCTTGATAAGGCGCATGCGCTGTCGCCTCATATACCGATCATCGTACTGACCGGCCACGATGACGACGATATCGCCGTCGAGGCTCTTCATAACGGAGCGCAGGATTATCTGGTAAAGGGAAAGGTCGATGGCGGCCTGCTGCAGCGCGCCATACGCTACGCGATCGAACGAAATAAACTGCTGACCGAACTGAAAGAAGCGGAAAAAGCCCTTCGCGACGGCGAAGCGGAAAGACAGCAGGCGGCCGAGGAGTTGAAGCGGCTGAACGGGCTTCTGGAGCGCCAGGCCACCACCGACCCGCTCACCGGCATCTCCAACCGCTTGAAGTTCAACAATACGCTCGAGACGGAACTCCAGCGCTCGATGCGGTATGCGCTTCCGCTCTCGCTCATCATGTTCGACATCGACCACTTCAAAAGCATCAACGACACGTACGGCCATCAAACCGGTGACAGCGTTCTGTGCGAACTCGCAGCGCTCACCTTGAAAAATGTCAGGCTCTACGACCTGTTTGCGCGGTGGGGCGGCGAGGAGTTCATGATCCTGGTGACCAATACGGCGCCGGACAACGTCCGCATGTTCGCCGAGAAACTGCGGCTTAGGATCGAGGACCGCCCTTTTGCCGGGGCCGGGCGCGTGACCTGCAGTTTCGGCGTGGCTCATTTCCAGGGGGACGAGACCGCCGATCGATTCGTCCAGCGGGTGGACGCCGCCCTTTACCGGGCAAAGGCCCGGGGCCGCAACCGGGTGGAAATGGCCTGACCGAACGGCCGGCATGGAGTATAATGTGCGAAGGTGTGAAGGCAGGAAGATGAGAAGGCGCGAGGGATTGGTCCATGGTACGAGATGACCGAAGGATTGTCGGAAGCAGCTGTTTCGTGATCTTCGCCATTCTATTCTTTACGGCGGCCGCGTTTGGCATCTATTTCCGGTTCGGCTCGGGACGGATGCCGAGACAGGTCATCCTGGAAGCGGACTTCGAACAGGGGATGATCGAATACGTTCCCGATGATCCCTCCGCCCGTTTCCTGCTGTCGAAGAAGCTGCGTGTGCGAGACGTTGTGGAGGCGCTGCAAAAAGCGTCTCAGGACGACCGGGTCAAGGGGCTCGTGGCCCGGGTGGGCGAGAAAGGCATGACGCTGGCGCAGGTCCAGGAAGTGCGGGACGCCGTCACCGCCTTCCGTGCGGCGGGCAAACCTGCGATCGCCTATGCGGAGACCTTCGGCGAAGCCGGGCCGGGGAACCGGTCTTACTACCTCGCGACGGCGTTCGATGCGGTCTACATGCAGCCCTCGGGAGACCTTGGGCTCACCGGGCTCATCTATGAGCGATCGTTCTTCCGGGGAACGCTGGACAAGCTGGGCGTCATTCCTCGCCTGGATGGGAGGAAGGAATACAAGAGCTACCGGTATGTGTTCACCGAGCGCGGGTATCTGCCGCCGCACCGCGAAGCCGTCACGCGGGTCATGGAGTCCCAGTTCGGCCAACTCGTCAAGGGAGTCACCGAAGCGCGAAAGTTATCCGAAGATGAGGTCCGTTCGCTCATCGACGAGGGGCCGTTCATCGGACAGGATGCGGTTGACGCGAAACTGATAGACGGGCTCGCGTATCGGGACGAGGTCTTCGACCGGATCAGGGAAAAAGCCGGGACCAAGTCGGAGTTTTTCCCGCTCGCGAAGTACCACAAACGCGCACGCGGTCCTTACGAGAAGGGGACAACCATCGCCCTGATCTACGGCGTGGGCGGGATCGAGCGCGGAAAGAGCGGGTATAATCCGGCCACCGGCGAGCTTATCATGGGTTCCGATACGATCTCGGCCGCGTTCCGGCAGGCTGTCGAGGACAAGGACGTTAAGGCGATTCTGTTCCGGATCGACAGCCCCGGCGGGTCCTATGTGGCCTCGGACACGATCTGGCGCGAGACGGTCAGGGCACGGAAGGCGGGCAAGCCGCTCATCGTTTCCATGGGGAGCACGGCGGGGTCCGGAGGCTATTTCATAGCGATGGCTGCGGACAAGATCGTGGCCCAGCCAGCGACGATCACCGGCTCCATCGGCGTCCTGGGAGGGAAGATGGTAACCACGGGGTTCTGGAACAAGCTCGGCGTGACCTGGGACGAGGTGCACGCAGGCAGGAACGCGGACGCCTGGACCCAGGCCCGGGACCTCAATCCAGGCCAGCGCGCGCGGTTCGCACAGTGGCTCGACCGTATATACGAGGACTTCACCTCCAAGGTCGGCGAGAGCAGGAATCTCTCGAAGGAAACGGTCGAAAAAATCGCGAAAGGCCGGATCTGGACAGGCGAGGACGCAAAAAGACTGGGGCTGGTGGATGAACTGGGAGGCTTTCCCACGGCGCTGCGGCTTGCGCGCACAGCGGCGAAGATTTCTGATACAGCGCCGGTCCGGCTGAAAAGCTACCCTGAGAAAAAGACGATATTCACGTTCGTTTCGGAGCTCGATCTGGTCGCCACGGGGGAGGAGACCGAAGGTTCCCTCGTTCGCGCTCTTGAGGACCTGCAGCCCGTTGCCAGGGCCGTTGAGTCGCTCGGTCCATCTTCCCGCACCGATGTGCTGAAAATGCCGGAGATCGAATGATCGGACCGTGGACGGGATTGTGCTCCGATTTAAAATTTGTATCTACTCAGGTCTTCAGCCTTAGACGTCATTCCGGCTTGTCCGGAATCGGTTCTGAGCGCTGTAATTTAAGCAAACGACGATTCCCGACACCCTGCACTGCGCTTCGCTCGTAACCGCTGGGTGCAGGCAAGCGGGAATGACATCTTGAGAGAAACGGACCTGAGTAGTTCCAAAATTTTATTCACTGTACCCAGGGAGAAATACCATGGCGAATAACGAAACCTATGAAGTGATTATTGTCGGAGGCGGGCCCGCGGGGCTCACGGCCGGGCTCTACTGCAACAGGGCCGCGCTCAAGACGGTCCTTATCGAGCGAGGACTGCTCGGCGGCCAGATCGCCATATCCAAGGATGTGGAGAACTATCCCGGAGTGGAAAACATAACCGGCTTTGACCTGACGGAGAAGCTGGTGCACCATGCCCAGTCCTTCGGCCTGAGCGTCCTGCAGGAAGAAATCGCGGCCGTGGACATTGGCCACAATCTGCACGCGGTCCGGCTTGCAAACGGCGATGTGCTCCGGACCAACGCCCTGATCCTCGCGCTGGGCGGGACCGCGCGCAAGCTCGGCGTCCCCGGTGAAGCGGAATACCTCGGCTGCGGCGTTTCCTACTGCGGCACCTGCGACGGGTTCTTCTTCAGAGACAAGACCGTTGTTGTGGTCGGAGGGGGAGATACCGCGATCGAGGAGGCGCTTTTTCTGTCGAGGCTGGTGAAAAAAGTATACCTTGTGCACAGGAAAAACACGTTTCGGGCAAGCAAAATGTTTCAGAGCCGCCTCATGGTCGAGCCCAAGATCGAAGTAGTCTGGAATACGGTCATCACGGAAATCAAAGGAGACGGGAAAGCGGTCAGCTCCGTCGCGTACGAGCATGTTGAATCAAGTGAAAAGGGGATATTCCCCGTGGACGGCGTCTTCATATTCATCGGTTATCATCCCAACAACCATTTGGTCCCCCCCGCAGTCCGGATAAACGAACGGGGCTTCGTCGTTACGGATGAGAAGTGCGAGACGAACGTCCCGGGCATCTTCGTTGCCGGGGACTTGCGCCAGAAGTTCGCGAACCAGATCGTGATCGCGGCTGCTGATGGCTGTGTTGCCGCATTGGCTGCAGCGCACTACGTGGAAGTTCAGAGATCCGGCGCCTCGCCGTTCTGACTCCGCGGGATGATTCCTCGACCGGGGGGTGCGGCCGCTGTGCAAATCTTCTTGCCGGCGCAACGCCTTTCGTGTACTCTCACGAGCGGAGAAACAGCGCACCCGCGGAAGAGTGAAGCGTGAGAGAGATCGGCAAAACGAACAGGGACGTCATCATCATCGGCGCAGGGGCCTCGGGGCTTTTGTGCGCCGTGGAATGCGCCAGGCGCGGCAGGTCGGTCGTCGTCCTGGACCACGCAGCGCGGACGGGCTCCAAGATAAGCATCTCCGGCGGCGGACGGTGCAATTTCACGAACCGGAACGCGGCCGCCGGCCACTATCTCTCCCAAAATCCTCATTTTTGTAAATCAGCCCTTGCCCGCTTCACGCCCCGCGACATTCTCGCCCTCGTCGAAAAGCACCACATCGCGTACTATGAGAAGGAGGAAGGCCAGATGTTTTGCGTCAAGAGCGCACAGGACATCGTTTCCCTGCTGGAGAACGAGTGCGCCAGGGCAGGCGTGGAACTGCTGCTGAAATGCAGCATCACGGACATCACCAGGGACAAGCGTTTTTCCGTCACGACAAACCGGGGCGTATTCGCCTCGGAGTCGCTCGTCATCGCCACGGGAGGGCTGTCTTTTGCCAACCTCGGGGCGAGCGGTTTCGGCCATGACGTGGCCGCACAGTTCGGCCTCAAGATGACGACGGTCAGGCCGGCGCTGGTCCTCTTCGTGTTCAACCACGCGGACCACAAGACATTTGAGGGACTGGCGGGCATATCCATCGATGCCGCCGTATCTTGCGGACCAAGGCGGTTTCGCGGGAATATCCTCTTTACTCACCGGGGCTTGAGCGGGCCGGCCGCGCTCCAGGCCTCGCTCTACTGGGACCACGGCACAGCGTTAAGCATCGACCTCCTTCCGGAAACGGACCTTCTCGAAGTGTTCTCCTCAAGGCGCCGGAGCAAAATCGAGATGCACAACCTTCTTGCCGAATTTTTCCCCAAGCGTTTTGCCCGGACCTGGTGCGATCACCTGCTCCGCTCGAAACCGGTCGACCAGACTTCGGACAGGGAACTCAAGGAGGTCGCCGATACGCTCCACGCCTGGAAGCTCATTCCCAAAGGGACCGAGGGGTACAAGACCGCGGAAGTGACGGCAGGCGGCGTGGATACGGGCGAACTCTCGTCAAAGACCATGGAAGCGAAGAAGGTGCGCGGGCTCTACTTCATCGGCGAGGTCGTCGATGTGACCGGAGAGCTCGGCGGGTACAATCTCCACTGGGCATGGGCGTCGGGATACGCCGCGGGGCAGTTCGCGTGAAATGCATGCTCAGACGACCGGCTGGAGTTTTCAGGCATTTTGACAGTAGCGGCCTTTTTGCGTATAATACGCACGTGATGATTATTTTTTTCCTGGGAGGGATGCTATGAAATTGAAACCGCTTCATGACTGGGCTGTGATACATCCGGCGAGCGCCGAGGAAGTGACCGCGGGCGGTCTTATTATTCCGGACACGGCAAAGGAAAAGCCGCAGGAGGGCGTCGTGGAAGCGATCGGTCCCGGCGCCTACGAGGAAGAAAAGGGGCACAGGAAAAAAGAAGAGAAAAAAGAGCGCAGGTTCGTCCCCACGACGGTGAAGCCCGGCGACCGCGTGATGTATGAGAGGTATGCGGGCCAGACGTATACCATAGACGGCGAGGACCGGATACTCGTCCGCGAACGCGACATCCTCGGCATTCTGCCCGGGGACCGGTCCCCGCGTCCGAAGCCGCTGCTGATTCCGTCTGCTACATCCGCGGCAGGCTCGACCGCTCTCGTGAAGCAGGCACCCGCGGCCCCCGCGGAACGCGCCGCGCCCGTGAAGAAGAAAGCCGTGAAAAAGACGAAGAAAAAAGCGTCCGCGAAGTCCTCTCCCGTGAAGAAGGCCGGGGAAAAGGCAGCCGGCAAAAAGGGGAACACAGTAAAAAAAGCAGCCACGAAGAAGGGGCCGCAGGCAAAGGTGAAAAAGACCGCCGTCAAGAAGGCGAAGAAAAAGAAATAAGACTATAGAGGCATGCGATGGAAGACGAGTTCGTAGTACGGGGAAAAAAGATTCTGTCCCTCATCGAGCAGGAGATTGAAGAGGGGGAGGAGATGGCCGCGGCGGTCAGGCACATCGCGGAGCGGATGCTTCTCGGGGACAAGGGATATGAGCCGGTTGACATCCGGAAAAACGTTTCGTTCGACGTGACGGTCGGGCCGGAGACGGCGAAATCATCCGTGGATTTTCTCGTATCGGTGGCCGGCAGGGCCGCCATGGTGATCAAGTGCGCGGCGGGGTCGCTGTCGTCGCGGGAGCGCCACGTGGTCGCCGCGGCCCGGGTGCTGGGCGACCTCCCGGTGCCGGTGGCGGTGGTCATGGACCCGATGAGCGCGGTGGTGCTCGACGCAACAACGGGGAAATCAGTGGGAGAGGGGTTCGATGCGGTCCCGACAAAGGGGCAGTTGATCGCGATGCTGTCGGGAAAAGAGCCCAAACCCATCCCGTCCGGGAAACTGGAACGGGAGAAGCGGGTGCTGCTGGCCTTCGATGCAATACGGTGCTGCGTGCCGAAAGGGGCTGACGGCGGCGTCCAACTTGACGATGCCGGAGAATCCTGTTCTAAAAGGATCGTTCCCGGGGAGTGAGGTCGCCCGGAAAAGGGAAAAGGCGGGCGAGAACTGCTGCGGCGAGAAACCCGCTGAAAATCGTTTACCCGATTGTCCTTTTCAGTGATCGCCTGCCGTGCAACCTGTCCGTTCCGGTGTAATGCTAATGCCGTTTTTCCGCCGTCCGTTGCTAATAGGAGAAGACGGCGCTGGCGTCCAGGGAACTTTCTATGAGCTTGGACGCGTTCACATACCCGTCGACTCCGTCCATGCAGGTTTCCGCATTGACCTGGCGGGAGGACATGGCGGGATTGCAGCCGTAGATCTTGCCCCCCAGTTCCTTGTAATAGGCGATCAGGCCGGCGAGCGGCTCGAAGGTTTCGGCCTTGAGCCCCGCGATGTAATCCGGCTGGAGCAGCCTGACTGCGCCGTCCAGGACGAACAGTTCGCATTCGTGGCCGAAGCTCAGCGCGGTCAGGGCCTGCGCAAAGGCGCTTGAAACCAGTTCGCAGCGCTCCCGCGGATCATGGGTTATGATGTAGACGATCTTTTTCATCAAACGGTCCTCCGATGGTTCTCAGATAAAGAGTGTGGTGTTAGAGCCGAACGATTCGCTCAAAAACGCCGCGACGCCGCCGACCTCGCAACCGTCGAGCAGGTCCTCTTTTTTGATTCCCATGACGTCCATGGACATCTGGCAGGCAATGATCTTGAGGCCCATCTCCCGCGACATCTCCATGAGCGAGGGCAGTGTCTCGACGTTCTTCCTGCCCATCATGTACTGGAAGAGACGGGGGCCGATGCCGCCGAAGTTCATCTTCGACGTCGCAAGCTTGAGCGGGCCCTTGGGCCGCATCCAGAATACCATCTTCTCCAGGAACGCCCTGCCCGCGCTTTTCAGCCCCGGTTTTTTGAGGGCGTCGAGTCCCCAGAACGTGACGAACAGGGAGACTTCTTTCCCCATGGCGAGCGCGCCGCTCGCGATGATGAAGGCCGCCATGACCTGGTCGAAGTCGCCGCTGAACAAAACCATAGTCAGCCGGGAGTTGTTCTTCTCCAGTTTTGCCAGGCGTTCTTCCAGGGCCTGGACTTTGTTTGCAAGATCGCTCTGTTCCATGCACCCTCCCTGTTATTTTTTCGTGACCGTCGCGATGATCTCTTTGCCTGACTTGTTCACGCTCGTCAGGGTATTTCCGGTTTCATGACACCAGGCTTTGATATCAGGTTCGAAGGCGGGGTCGTCGCAGGTGATCTCGAACACTTCGCCCGATACGCCCTTTTTTACGGCCATGGACGTTTTGATGATCGGCATGGGGCAGGACAACCCTTTAAAATTTAGTGCCGTTATTCCCATACATCCTCCTTCACTGTATAATGAGATTTACATCGTCATCACAGTCTACCATCTTATCGGATAAAGAGGAAAAAAAATTTAACAGACTGTTAAAGAAAAATTTTGTTCAGGAATTTTGGGCGTTACCAAATGTAGCATCACTTCCTGTTTGCACCGAGCGGTGTATTTCCGCATGAGGACCGAGACCGTCCCCCGATCTCGCCAAAACAGACCTTGACTGGCAGAGCTTTGTGATGCTACTATGCGCCACATCATCAAAGACAGGGGCAGATGAACAGGCTAACGGAGTCGGTCATTCTTTTCATTGCGCAGGGCGCCTGCGCCGGGAGATTTCCCGTCGCGCCCGGAACCGCGGGCACGCTTGTCGGCGTCTTTCTTTATCTCGGCATAAAGAATTTCTCTCCTTTACCCTATGCGGCGTTGTGTATTCTTCTTTGTGTCATTGGAACGTGGGCTGCGGGCAGGGCGGAGGCCATACTGGGAGGGAAAGACAGCCCGTCGATTGTGATCGATGAAATCGCCGGATATCTCATTGCCCTGTTCATGGTTCCCGCCTCCTGGAGTTTTGTGGCGGCGGGGTTCTTCCTCTTTCGGGTGTTTGATGTCGTGAAACCCTGGCCGCTCGATGACCTTCAGGAGGTCCGCGGGGGCCTTGGGGTGATGCTGGACGACATCGGGGCGGGGGTTTATACGAACCTCGTGCTGCAGATAGCGGCCCATTATAAGATGATTGTCTCCGTATGACCCATCTCACCGAAGAGACCTTTGAACAGACCCTCCGGACCTTTATCAGATCGGAACAGATCGACCTGCGCAACGTCGCCTTCATCGACCCCTACGGCATGGTGGGGCTCCTCGAGATCGGCGAACTCTGCATGCTCGAAGACATAAAGAAGACCGTCCTGCTTCCGCGGTCCGGCGAGGTGCAGAGCTACCTCGAACGGATGGATTTTTTTACGCATGCCCGCCGCTCCTTCTCCCTCGATCCGCCGCACTACCCTCCCTCCAGCCAAAACAGCCGAAGCCAGGAGTCCGACGTGCTTCTCGAGATCACACCGATCGAGCGTTCGAACGACATCCACTTCATCGTCGGAAAGGTGAGGGACCGCGCCCAGGCCATTCTCGAAACCCACCTTCATTACGATGACCGGGCGATCAACGGTTTCATCGTGGCCCTCTCCGAGGTCTGCCAGAATATCGTCGAACACAGCGAGAACAAGGGCTTCGTGGGCATCCAGAAATACCGGTTCCAGAGCATGAACAAGAACGTCGTCAAGATCGCGGTCATGGACGCGGGCATCGGGTTCCGAAAGTCCCTTTCAAGCCGTTTCAAGCTCAAGGGCGATCTCGACGCCATCGACAAGGCGCTGCTTCACGGCGCGTCACGGTACGAGGACGAGGGCCGCGGCCACGGTCTGGCCGCGGTGCGCAGGTTCGTCAACCAATGGCAGGGCAGGCTCTCCATCCGATCGGGCACGGCCCGGCTCTCTATTATTCCTCAGTGGTCCCGGGGCAGGGACCAGGAGCAGGGCCTCATTCAATTCCCCGGCGCACAGATCAACATCATGCTTCCGGAAATGTAGCCACACAGCAGTTTCGTCATTCTGGTCCCCATTTTCGTGAGGATAAACTCCAGCGGGAATCCAGTGATTTTCTTAACTAAAATTCCTCTTGACAAGTTCCTCGAAATATGGTTCAATTGAATCAATTGAACATGGAATACATCTCCTCTGGCGGGAGATGAAGCAGGATTTGAAATGATCAAGTACGACCTCTATAAATTGTTAAAAGAAGAGCTCGGCAACGGCTCGAAAGATCTCGTCACCCGGCAGTCGGGGGAGACGATCCGGCGGCGGATCGAGCGGGACATCGAGAAGGAGCCGGACGGGGCAGTGGTGGCCCTCGATTTCTCCAGGATCGGCGTGATCGACTATTCCTGCGCCGACGAAATCATTGCAAAGCTCGTATCGCGGCTTCTTTCCGGTGAATACGGGGACAAGTACCTGCTCCTCTCGGGACTGAATGAAAATCAAAAGGAGAACATCGAGGTGGCCATCGAGCGAAAGGACCTCGCGGTCATGGCGGAGATGCGGGACGGCGGCAGGATCGTTTTGGGAAACCTCAACAGTTATCTCAGGGACACCTTCGAGTTCATTGCAAAAAGAAAGAAGGCGACGTCCAAGGAATTATCGGACGCGAAAAAAATTGAGGCGAATACGAGCGGCACCCGTCTTCTGAATCTGTACAAGAAACGGCTCGTCAGGCGGGTGGAGGAAATCCGCAGCGACGGGAAGATATGGGCCTATGAGCTTTTGTAGAAGGGCTTTTTCGTTGACTGCCTGCGCGGAGCGATGATACAATGAAAATGTTTTGATGTGTAATTTCAGGACTCTTCTTTTGACGTCATTCCCGCTTGCCGGGAATCGTAGTTGAATGTCATTTCAAGAAGAGACGATTCCGGACAAGCCGGAATGACGGCGGAGAAAAAGACTTGAGTATTTTGGGGATAATCAATTCATGCGCGCTGAAATCATAGCCACCGGCACGGAACTCCTGACCGGCGGCGTGCCCGACACCAACTCCCTCTTTCTTTCCGAAGAGCTCATGCTCGTGGGCCTCGAAACGGTTTTTAAGACCGTGGTCGGGGACGATGAAAAGAACATGGAAGAAGCGCTCAAGAGGGCACTGGGGCGGGTCGATGCGGTGATCATCACCGGCGGTATCGGCCCGACCGAAGACGACATCACCCGCAAGGTGATCGCGAAAATGACGAAGAAACGCCTTGTCCTGAATGAAGACGCGCATGCCGCCATCCACGCGCGGCTTGCCGGCAGGGGAAAAGAATACGCTGTCGCGCACGACCGGCAGGCCCTGATCCCCGGCGGCGCCCGTCTCCTCCTGAACCCGGCGGGGACCGCGCCGGGCTTTTATATCGATGATGAAGGCCCGTTCCTTGCCGTCCTTCCCGGCGTGCCGCGCGAGATGCGGGCGATGTTCAGCGAGGGGCTCCGGCCCGTGCTTGAACAGCGTTTCGGCGGGAAGATTATCCTGAGACGCAGGGTGCTCCGTACCTGCGGGTTGTCCGAATCCGCGGTGAACCAGGCCATTCAGGACATCATGCGGCGCGGGACCCCGGCTGTTGGATTAACGGCGAAGGAAACGGGCGTGGACATCCGCATTATCGCCCGCGCAATGAACGCGGAGCAGTCCCAGGCGCTCGTTGACCGCACCGAGGCGGACATTCGGGAAAAGCTCGGCGATGCCGTGTACGGCGTGGACGGGATGGAACTGGAAGAGGTGGTCGGCGCGCTCCTGAAACAGCGCAAGCTTACGCTTGCGGTCGCCGAGTCGTGCACCGGGGGGATGGTCGGCGCAAGGATCACGAACATCGCCGGCAGCTCCGAGTATTTCGAGCGCGGCGCGGTCGTGTACGGGAACCTCGCCAAGACCGAGATGCTCTGCGTGTCCGCCGACCTGATCGAGCGCCACGGCGCGGTCAGCAGCGAGGTCGCGGCAGCCATGGCCCAGGGCATCCGGCAGCCCGCACGCGCGGGACTGGGGCTGGCGGTCACCGGCATCGCGGGGCCCGGCGGCGGATCGGAAATAAAGCCGGTAGGGCTCGTGTACCTCGCCCTCGCTTCTCCGCAGGGGGTCAAGACGGCGGAGTACCGGTTCCCTGGCAACAGGGAGCAGGTCCGCATCAGGGCCGCGCAGATGGCGCTTGATATGGTGAGAAGGTACTTGATTGCTTGATTGCCCCGGCTGTAGCCAAATCACCGGGACAGGCGGAATGCGGATTGCGGAATGAAAAAGCGATGACGAATCGATTGTGGATCGATCCCTCTGTTCAATCTGAAATCCGCAATCTGAAATCCGAAATAGCCATGAGACTCTTCATTGCCATAGAACTTCCCGAGGAAATCAAACAGGGGCTCGTGAAGGCGCAGGAGCAGCTCAAGGAAAGCGGCGCGGGCGCCTCCTGGACGAGGCCCGAGGGCATCCACCTGACGCTCAAGTTTCTGGGCGAGGTCGCGGAGCCGAAGGTCCCGGAGATCATGAACGCGCTTACGGAGGCGGTCCGGGGAACCGGAAGGTTCCGGATCAATGTCAGCGGTGCCGGCGCGTTTCCGAACGCGAAGAACCCGAGGGTGCTCTGGATCGGCGTGGCCGGCGACATCGGGAAGTTGGCGGCCCTGCAGGCCTCGGTGGAGGGGGCGATGATGAGGCTGGGCTTTGAACCCGAGGACCGCAAGTTTTCCCCGCACCTTACCCTGGCCCGGATCAAGTATCTGCGGCCGCGGGACAACTGGCAGACGGTGATCGGGGAAATCAGGGACGTAAACCTCGGCGGCTTCGATGCGGACCATGTAAGCCTGATGAAGAGCGAACTCCATCCCAAGGGAGCGGTGTATACGGAAGTGGGAAGGGTGGAACTTCAGAAGCTGTGAAGTTGAGAAGGCAGGAAGGTAAAAAGAAGGAATTGGGAAGCCGCGCGGCGGCGAAAGGAGAATGAGAATGGCGGACAAGGACAAGTTAAAGGCCCTGGAACTGGCGGTGGGGCAGATCGAAAAGCAGTTCGGCAAGGGCTCCATCATGCGGTTGGGCAGGGAGGAGGTCCCCGCGGGAATTCCCGCGATTTCCAGCGGGTCCCTGGGTCTGGACATAGCCCTCGGGGTGGGCGGCGTGCCGCGCGGCAGGATCATCGAGATCTACGGCCCCGAGTCTTCGGGCAAGACCACCCTCGCGCTCCATGTCATCGCCGAGGCGCAGAAGGCGGGCGGCCAGGCCGCCTTCATCGATGCCGAGCATGCCCTCGACGTCACCTACGCGCGCAAGCTCGGCGTCCGGACCGACGACCTTCTTATCTCCCAGCCCGACACGGGAGAGCAGGCGCTTGAGATCACCGAGACCCTCGTGCGAAGCGGCGCCATCGACGTGATCATCGTGGACTCCGTTGCCGCCCTTACGCCGCGCGCCGAGATCGAGGGCGAGATGGGCGACGCACACATGGGGCTTCAGGCGCGGCTCATGAGCCAGGCGCTCAGAAAACTCACCGGCGCCATCAGCAAGTCCAATACCACGCTCATCTTCATCAACCAGATCCGCATGAAGATCGGCGTGATGTTCGGGAACCCCGAGACGACAACCGGCGGCAACGCGCTCAAGTTCTACGCCTCGGTGCGGCTCGACATCCGCAGGGTCTCGGCCATCAAGGAAGGCGACGATGTGACCGGCGGCAGGGTGAAGGTTAAGGTCGTGAAGAACAAGATCGCGCCGCCCTTCCGCGCCGCCGAGTTCGACATCATGTTCAACGAAGGCATCTCCAAGCTCGGCGAAATCATCGACATGGGCGCTGAAAAGAACATCATCGAAAAGAGCGGCGCCTGGTTCTCCTACTCCGGCACGCGGATCGGACAGGGACGGGAGAACG
>JAXIPA010000203.1:0-10164 GCA_045403145.1 Nitrospirota bacterium
GCAGGTTTTTTCCGTTTCCCCCGGGACGTTGACCATGAAATGGTAAACGCTGACGACGTCGGTCTTTGCGGCGAGCCTGGCGGCCTTCTGAATATCCGCAGCACTCAACCTTTTGTCGAGCACGTCAAGGGCCTCCTGGCATAGACCGTCGGGTGAAAAGGAGAAACACTCGCATCCTGCTTTCTCGAAAAGGGCCGCATTCTTCTCGTGAAAATGATCTTCCCTCATGAAACCGTCCCACTGAAGCTTCAGTTTTCTTCTGATTAGCTCGCGGCAGATGTCCCCGAGATGGTCTTCGGGATAGTTTATGACCGGATCGGTAAAATGAAAACGCCCGATGCCGTATTCCTTGCTCAACGACTCCATTTCATCCACTACATCCCGCGGCGGCCGGCACCGCAGCCTGCTCCCCTGCAATCTGGGATATACGCAATAGGCACAGTGAAAAGGACAGCCGCGCTTTGTCTCGATCCCTACGGCAGGCACGTAGGAATTGATGCCGGAATAGAGGGAAGGGTCCAGCAGGCTCCTGTCCGGCCGCGCGTAGTGAGCCATGTCGAGGCATCGGGAGGATGAGCCGGTCAATGTCCCGCCTCCCTCGCGCCTGCAGAGCCCTTTGATGAGAGGCGGATTTTCGAGAGATGCAAGGAGGAGCGGCAGGGAAGCTTCCGCCTCTCCGATGACGCCGTAATGAATTTCAGGCGCCTCGCGCATCAACCGCCAGGGAAAAAGGGAAAACCCTGCGCCGCCGGCGATAATCCACGCCTTCGGCACGACAGAGGCGGCAAGCCGTGCCGTAACGAGGAACGGCGGAACGAGCGAACTGGTCTTGTTTGCGAGCGGATCGATGTTCCGCAGCGACAGGCCCACGACATCGGGCTTGAAACCGAGGAGCCTTTGCTTCACCGCTCCGTAAGGGTCCGGCTCGAGGTTCATATCGAGAAGGCCGACCTCGTAGCCTCGGTCTTGCAGGGAACCGGCCAGGGTTACGATGCCAAGGGGGTATACCCTCTCTTGCGATGCCCCCTCGACGGAAAGCGTCTGTATGAACAGGACCCGCATGTTCACTCCAAAAGAAGTAATGCGAAATATTTCACAAACTCGTCTTTCCGATCAAGGGTTTTCAGGGCCGCTCCCGCATTCCTCGCGGTCTCAAAAACGTCAATGCCCGCACCTTCCATGGAAGGCCTGGCATTCGCCGTATTCGTGCAGAATCCGTTCCCTGAGCAGGATTCGCAGAGGGAGCACGGGCCCGCCCAGAAAGAGAAGGCTTTATGGTAGCCGGCCTTGAATGCCGCCCGCTCGGCCTGCAGGACCCGCACCTGGAAGTCCCTCGCCGGAGGCTCCCCCTCGAGCAGCAACGCCTTCTTGTAGTCTCTTACCATCTCCCTGGTCTTCCCGGGAGACGGGCTGTTGGGAGGACAGTGAGGATCGCCGTACCGTTCGCATCCGAACCTGCACCGGAGGTCCGTCCAGTCCGGAATATGAATATCCTCCGTCTTTATGGAGTACACATTTCTGAAGCCCTGGCCGCGAATCCGTGAAACCAGGAGGTCTGTCTGATCGAGACGAAGAGCCACGAGTCCAGACTCTTCACGCGCACCGAAGAGGACAGCCGTATCGGTCGCGAGCGGGACAAGGTCCGTGCAGAAAAGTCCCAGGCCACGAAGCTGTTCCTGAACCGACTTCCCCGGAAAAACTTTGCCGTTATGCGTATTGATGAACATGTTCAGGTCGCTGAGCGCCGCCTTTTCCGCGCAGTGCTCCAGGAAGAAATCATGGATCAAAAGAATGCCGCGCCCGGCGAGGCAATCAGCGGCCGATCGGAGGATATGGGGCAATTCCTGTTCGGAATAAGCGTGAAGGATATTGGAAAGAATGACCAGGTCGAAGCTCTGCTTTCCGACCTGCCAGGGCTTGAGGATATTCGCCGGGCTGTATCGAGTCCTGTTGTCCAGCCCCCGGCGCGCAACAGATTCCCTGGTGAAGTCAAGAACGTCCGGGAGATCGAGGAAAACCGCACTTGACTGCGGATAACGCTCAAGGAAGGCCGCGGCAATGGCGCCCGAGCCGGCGCCGACATCGAGGATCTCACCGGTAACGGGGCGGTCGGCAAAGAACGTGACGAGCTCCCGCGCCTTGGCTTTTGCAATGTTGTCCATGGCGCAGATGTATTTTTGGATGCGCCCGGTTCTCGCCGAAGGACTGTCCTGGCCGGCGTAGTCGACCCGCCCGCCCTCCTTGAGACAGTCTTTCATGCCTTGCCATCCCGGACGCAGGTATTTCCGCCAGAGGATGGAATCCCCCTGATACAGCTGTTTGCCGCATATCAGATAGTCGTCCGAAAGTTTCGTATTAAAATACCGCAGGCCGTCGTTCGTAACCAGCCCCATTTTCTCCAGGGCATGCAGGAACCGTTCGAGGCCGTGGGGGTTTGAGTCGAGAGCACGTGAAAGCTCGTCAACGGTTGCGCCCTCCGTCCCGACGAGGGAAAAGAGGTCCATTTCAACGGCGGCAAAGAGGACTTCCGAAAACCAGTATCCGGTAGCCAGGTCTTCGAGGTACTGAGGCCCGGCGGTTTGAGCGTCGTAATCACGGTGTGCCAAGGGTCTTTTCATAAAAAAATCCTCAGAGCTTGAGCCCCGAGGATTGCACCCTGTTTCACTTCATCCTCCCTTCTATCCGCGAGAAGGTTTCTTTCGGCAGCCGGGATTATGTTGTTTCCCGGTCGCTTCGTACGGATACTGGCAATTACAGGCAGGTCTTCTGGCTTCCGGTTCATCCTACTCGCCAGCCTTCCCGATCCTGAAGGATCAGTGGCTTAATTGGCTTTCGTGCCGGTTACAGCGGCGGGTCCACTCCCGATTTTCACGGGATTCCCTATTATCCCTTGCGGGACCTGTAATTTCTGTCACTCGTTACTATTTACATTTACAAGATCGGGTTTGCGATGTCAACACAAATCCCCGCTTATCCGAAAATAACCCGATTGCATATACCCTCTGGTCTACAATACTGTTCAGAGGCATGTTACAAGATCGAGGAGATGGTCCAGGCTGATCCGCCTCCGCTCTACGGGGAGGTTCGTGAGTTTTCTGAATTGCTCGACTTTATCTTCATCGATGGGGATCACGCCGGTATCAAAGACCATCACGCGTTTGTACTGCCCGAACATCGAGCTGAAGTCAAAATGGAAATCCTCTTTCCCGAGGGCGAACATGCTTTCCCAGTTGTTTACCCACCCCGCAGTGAGAAAAAAAGTCTTTGCTTCCGAATCGATCTTCCGGATTTCCTCACGCCCGACGATCGCCTCGAGGCAATTGAGCGCATCGATCTTTTTTGCGCCGTAGCGCCCCACGATCTCCATGATCTCCGGGTGACAATGACCATAGAGGACCTTGAGTTCCGCGCCTTCCTGTCGCCGCTCTTCAAGGGCCCGGACCAAACGCTCCTTCAGCCGGTCGAAGTTCACATGCAGGGCCGCGTCAAGAAAGAGAACATCCACGTCAAGCGCCTTTTCCCTGACGAGATATTCCAGTTCCTCCTTAAAGATCCCGCAACTGATGTAGAGAACGGATTTCTTCTCCATAGATTCAATATAACAGAGGGCGTATTTTTGCTCGCACCCCCCGCCTTTGCCCGCCGCAGCCGATGCCTGCGCAAAAGGACACTTCTCAGCACGCTTCTTACCGTCTTTATTTCTCAGCAGACGTCTATTTTCTGGAGTTCTTTCCTGCCGACCTTGACGTGCTCGCCGGAAGCGAGCGTGACCCGTACCGTCATGGCGGAATGGTACTCTTTCTCCATGCACTCGAGCTCCATGTCCTTGTTGAGTCGTGCATCTTTGCCGCTTACGGTCTTGATGTCTTTTGTCTCGCCGATGTACTTAACCTTCATCACGTCCTCCTCGTTGCCTGCCGGCTGTTTGGAGCGCATCGCCGGCGGGAATGTTTGGGTCAGTCAAACGACCTCCACCTTCTTCGGCAGGATCCCCTCAAGGTGAGGAAAGGCATCGAACATGTGCGGGAACTGCATCGCCTCGCCGAACCGGTCATTAAAGTCCTCTTCGAGGGCGAGTTCAACGTATTCAACCCTCCTTGCGACGTCATTCGCCTCTTTTCTCTTGTCCGTGCTCAGGAGTGCTATGCGCGCTCCGTCGCCGGCGGCATTCCCGATATACTCGACCTTCTTTAAATCGCAATCCGGGATCATGCCGATCACCATGGCCTCTTCCTTGTCGATATGGCTCCCGAAGGCGCCCGCGATCGCCAGTCGGTCGAAGCCCGCGATGCCGAGTTTCCGCATCATGATGAGGCAGCCGGAATAGAGGGCGCCCTTGGCGAGCTGAATCGCCCGTACGTCCTGCTGGTTGACGACAATGTCCTGACCAACTGATGTTTCCTGTTTCCAGGCAAGGACGTATTCGGGCATGCCTTTCGCACTCTTCCTGATCCTCGGCGACTGGATGGTCATGTCGATCTGGCCGTTCTTTTTGATGATGCCCGCCTTGAACATCTCCGCGATCACATCGATGATAGCAGAGCCGCAGATCCCCTTTGCCTGCATGTTGACCTTCCCGTCGCTCCAGAGGGTGTTCCCGATGACCTTGTAGGTCGCATCAAGCGTTTTTGGGTCGATCTTCACCCGTTCGATGGCGCCGGGGGCGGCGCGCATCCCGAACTCGATCTGTGCGCCTTCGAGGGCGGGACCCGTGGCGCAGGAACAGGAGATGAGCTTATCCCTGTTCCCGAGCACCAGTTCCCCGTTGGTGCCGATGTCGATGAGCAGGGTCATCTCCTTGCGCTTGTGGGGCGCATCGGCAAGGAGGCAGCCCACATTGTCCGCGCCCACGAAGCCTGCCTCGATAGGCAATACATGGATATTGCCCGAGGGAAGGATCTGGAGCCCGAACCGGTCCGCCTTGACGTCAACGGAGCGATGGAGGGCCGGGGTAAAGGGCGCCACCCCGGTAAACTCGGGATTGATCCCCAGGAGGATGTGATGCATGGCGGTGTTTCCCACAAGGGTCATTTCGCTGATGTCTTCCGCAGTGAAGCCCGCCTTCTCCGCGGCCTGTTTTGCGATCGTGTTCAGCCCCTCGATGATCGTATCCTGGAGCTCCTTCAGGCCCGACACCTCATTCAGCATGCAGTAGGTGATCCGGGACATGACGTCTTCTCCGTACCGCACCTGGGGATTCATCATCGACTCCGTTATGAGCACGTTGCCGGTATTGAGGTCTGTCAGGTAGCCTGCCACGGTTGTCGTGCCGATGTCGACGGCAAGGCCGATATTCGTTTCGACCCTGCCCGGCTCTACCCTGATGATCTCTGCGTTGTTCCACACCGTTACCGTGATCTTCCACTCGCCTTTTCTGACCACGTCAGGAAGCTTCTGGAGAGCGCGGTAGTCGATGGAGAGCCGCTTCAGTTTGTGCTTTTCGGCAAGCGCGTTCTCGACCCGCTCGAAATCCCCGAGCGGATCGCCAAGGGCCGGCACCGGAAGCTCGACGTAGTATTTCTTTACGGCCGGTTTCAACTTGACCTTGATCAGGCCGGCCGCTTTGCTCACGACCTGCTTTCCCGTGCGGGTGGCCTCGGGAACGAAGACGAGCACATCACCCAGGATCTTTGTAGAACAGGCCAGGCGGACATGCTCTTCGGCGTCCTTGCGCTTCAGGACTTTGATCTCCTTCTCGTCGAGCCCGCTCACGTGGCTCATGGATGAGGTTATGCCTTCCTTCGGAAAATTCCCCTCCATCACCCTGACCCGGCACTTCCCGCACACGAGCTGCTCTCCGCAGACGGCTTCGATGCCAACCCCCAGTCTTCTCGCTGCATCGAGAATGGTGGTGCCTTCCGGTACCTGGCCGCGCCGGCCAGAGGGTTGAAAAATTATCGTATGATCCATATACCTTTGATCCTCCTCACTGATATGCTGTCCGCGGTGTCAGCCGTGTAACTCCTTTGAACGTGCAAACTTCACCCGCAGTCCTCTGCACAATGCCGCTCGGACACATGCTTCGCGCAGAGAAACGGCGGTGCTAGCTCCTACCCTCCTACCTTCCCCAACTTCCCGCCTGCCTACGCCGCCTTTCCCTTTCTCAGGGTGTCGAGCATCTTCATCGCTTCCTTCAGGGCATTCGGCGCGTTGTCGGCCGTGGTATCGGCGCCGTACTCCTCAACGGCCTTCTCGGTCACCGGAGCGCCCCCGATCATGATCTTCACATTCGGGTTCTTCTCCTTGATCATCGGGATGAGCTTCTTGATGCCCACCAGCGATGTCGTCATCATGGCGGAGAGCATGATGATGTCAGAATCGGTTTTGAGCTGCTCTTCCACGAATTTATTGAGCGGGACGTCCCGTCCAAGGTCATGCACGGTCCAGCCGGAAGCCTCGAAGATGGCCTTGATGAGGTTCTTTCCGAGATCGTGGACATCGCCCTGCATGACGCCGAGGACGACCTGTCCCTTTTTCACTTCTCCCTCGACCTTGATGTGCGGCTTCAGGACATCGAGCGCGGCATAAAGCGCTTTTGCGCAGAGCAGGGTCTCAGGCACGAAATACTCATGGCAGTCGAACTTCTGGCTTACGACCTCCATGCCTCCCGCAAGGCCCTCCATCGTCATCCGGTAGGCGTTCGCGCCGACCTGGACGGCCTCGTGGGCGGCCTTCCGCGCATCCTCCACTTTAAAGTTGATCACCGCTTCCTGAAGTCTCTTGATGAGCTCTTGCTCTTTTTCTTGTGTCGCCATGTTTTTATCTCCTTATCGTGATTGCTTCATTTACAGAATTTATGCCCCGCAGCTCCGCTGGAGGGAGTCTTGCGCCTGGTTCCCGGGGTTGCGCTGCCTTCCTCCATCATCAGAACGAGGGTCTTTCCCGGCAAAACAGGGAACCGTATTTCGTCTCCTACTTATACACGCCGTATTTCTTGGATGCTTCCACGATCCTCTTTGCATTCCTCAAGGGCGCGTTCGGCCCGAACTCGCATCCCGTGGAAAGAATGAAGCCTCCGCCTTTTGCGAAGATCTCCATCTCGGCCTTGCATTCCTCCTCGATTTCCTCGGGCGTGCCGAGCATCGCCACCGGTCCCGGCGGCACCCATCCTATGGTCGTGATCGTTTTCCCCCACTTGGCCTTATGCTCTTCCCAGCTGTCCACATCGTCGGCAACATAGGCATGGGAGATGGCCGTGGGCTTGCCCCATTTTTCGCACATATCGAAGTAGATGCCGTTGCCACAGTTGTGGAAGCTCACGAAGGCGCCTGCCTTGCGTATTGCGTCGCATACTTTCTTTACCGACGGCCCTTCGAACTTTTCCCAAAGTTCCTTGCTCAGAATGCTCTGGGAAGCATAGAGGTTGTCATAGCAAACCGAATGCGCTCCCGCCTCGGCCTGGGCCACGGCGTAATCGATGAGCACCTCGTCCATGATATCGACTGCTTCCTGGATCTCCTTGGGGTGTTCCATCAGGTCCATGAAGAAGTTCTCGGGTCCGCGCATCATGCTCAGCACCCCAAGGGAGCCGTATACGAACCCCACGATCCCATGGGTCTTGCCGATCACCTTGGACAATCCCGACGTGAGGTCGATCACCCCTTTCATTCTCCCCGTTTTCCTCGCGTTGATCTTCTTGATCTTTTTGTAATCCGCGGGGCCTTTGATGTACGGGTCATCGTAATTCGGGTGTGCCGTGTCGTTTTCGGGGAAAATGACTTCGCAACCGAAAGCGTGTGCCTCCACGGACAGATCGACAAGCATCACGACGCCGTCATGTCCTATAAGATCCAGCGCATCTACATGGCCTTTTACCATTGCATCGACGTCCGTCATCCGTGACCATTCGCCGTACGTCATACCTGCAACCCGATGACTCGCGCCGCAAACCAGGGGCGCAACCGGGACCCTGTCCGGTTCCTTCAACTGGAAGGTTGTCGCAATTCTTTCGAGTCCGTTCATTCTGTCAGTCATATCTGCCTCCTGTGGTCGTTTTTGTACCTGCCACTGTGATTTCCCGACGGCCTTGACCATTCAAGACCGGCTCCTGCTTCAATCGATCAGAACCAAACCTGACCAGACGATCTCCTCCTTCGGGGGTAGTTCGAAGGGGAGCCCCGCCTTGGCGCTCGTCTTGATGACATCGATCCCGACTCCCTCCATGGAAGGCCGCGCTTCAAAGGGACGCCGGCATGACTTTCCCGAACCCGCGCCGGCACATACCGGGCACAGCATGCACTCACCGCCGATGAGCCCCAGGGCATAGGGAAAGCCCATGGACATGGCCTTGCTTTCCACTTCGTTCACGAGCTTGTGGAGCCGCAGGGCTGCGATCTTCATGGCATCAAGGTCCTTGTCCGCTCCGGTCTTTTCACCTCCTTTTTCCTTTTGTGCCGCGCCGGCCGACGCGAAGAACTTCAGGACTTCCTCCCGGTCGCAGGCCGCGATTTCTCCGGTCAGGGCGCTCCGGGTCTGGAGGAGCAGGGCTGCCCGGTAACGCTGCACGGCCTTGACGAATTCTTCAAGGGGAGGAACGTTGGGCGGGCAGGTAAGCGTTCTGCCGTAGTGAGGACAGAGCGGAATCTGGCACTTCAACCTCACCCGTTCGTCGATGACGACCAGCCGGGCGGAAAAGGCCCGCGCACGGTAAGCCCCGTGTTCGATCGCAAAGCCTTCAAGCTGTCTGATCTTTTCGCGATCAACTGCCCGTTCCCTTGTCGTGCTCTTTGCTGTCGTCATCGTCCGCATGTCACCCCGGCCTCAACCCCTTCGTGAAATAAAGAAATACTGTTTCGCCAGATATTCCTGCGCCTTTATCATTTGCTCGTTCAGCACCTTCCTCTTGACCTTCCAGCATGCCGGGCACATATACCGGGAGGTGAAACCCCGGTCCGGTCCCGCATACCGGAGTTCCATGTGTGCCTTGCAGACCTTCGTTCCGCAATCGGGGCAAATGTATTCAGCCGCTCTTCCGCACTTGTAGCAGACCTCCATGGTCATTCTCCTTTCTATACGGTAAGTTTTTTATAGATCAGCGGGAGGCTGATCGGCAGTGCGTCGATGTTGTCGATGATGGTATAGTTTGCCTCTCCGTACATATGGGGCAGATAGTCCCTGCTTTTTTTGTCGACGGTGATGCAGTAGGAAGTGATACCACGGGTCCTGCCCTCCCAGAGGGCCATTTTCGTGTCCTCCACCGCGTAGTCCATATCTCCGTAGTCGACGTCGTAGGGCCTGCCGTCGGAGAGCAGTACCAGGAGCCGGATCAAAGAATTCTGCCGTCCGAGCAGACGGTTTGCATGGCGGATGGCGGCCCCGAGCCTGGTCTGCGCCATGGGTTTGATGCCTTCAAAGCGCATCTTCACCTCGTCGTTGAAGGGCTCGTCGAAATCGCGGATCACATGGAAATCCACCTTGTCTTTCCGCTCCGTGGAAAATCCGTAAACCGCCCATCGGTCGCCGATGCTTTCGAGCGCCTCGGCCATCATGACCAGCCCTTCCCGTTCGACATCGATGATCCGTTTCCCCGAAGGGAGCTCTTCGTCGGTGGAGAAGCTCATGTCCACCAGAAAGGCGACCGAGACGTCCCGCAGTTTTTTATCGCGGCGAATGTACACGCGGTCCGAAGGAGTGATCCCCGCGCGCCGCTCGACAACTGACTCTATGAGGGCGTCGATGTCGAGGTCGTCCCCGCGCTCCTCGCGGAAATACCGCTTGATCCGGTCGGGCCGGAGCAGTCCGAAATGCCTCCGCAAGAGACTGACCATGCCGTAATACTTTTGCACCGTCCGGTCGTAGAACAGGAGCGATGTGGAAGGCATGTCGATCTCGCGCACACGGCACCATTCCTTTTTGTAATCTTCGAGGGCGTTGTCCCACTCGTCGTAGAGCACGGTCCTTCTGAAGCGGCTCTCCTTTTCGATTTCTTCGAGTTCTCTCTCCACCTGCTCTGAGAGCTCCGCCAGCCCGGTGGGGTCCGTGATCTGCCCCAGGAGCAACTCGGATTCCGGCCCTTCGGCTTCATCGATCCTGTCGAGGGCCTTCGCGATGTTCTCGGGAGTTGCCGCGATCTTCTTTTCCTCGAACCGCTCGGAAAGCCCGGCAACCAGGTTCGACATGCCGGTGCGCGTCTCTTCAACGAGCTTGAAATCGAGCACTCCGCGG
>JAXIPA010000284.1:0-39453 GCA_045403145.1 Nitrospirota bacterium
AGAAAAAGCGCAAAGGACGGGTCTGGATAAGCGGGGTGTGCGATGCATATCAAATGATTGAAAAGAAGTATATGCTCACCCGGAAATGCCTCGATATCCTCGTTGAACACGGATGGCCTGTCACGATCCAGACTAAATCTCCCCTGGTCCTGCGGGACAGGGAAGTCCTGAAGAGATCGGCGGATGCTGAAGTCGGGTTCACCATAACCACGGCGGATGAAAAGGTGCGAAGGATATTCGAACCGGGAGCACCACCGATAGCGAAGCGGGTCGAGGCATTGGGAATTCTTCACGCGGAGGGGATACGGACCTTTGTCATGATTGCGCCCCTGCTTCCCCATGCCGACGGGCTTGTGGAAATGCTCAAGGGCGCGGTGGACCATGTCCTGATTGACCGGTACAATTATCATTATGCTGACCGGGCATATAAAGAACACGGAATGCAATGGGCCATGGATGAGGATTTCTTCTTCGAAAAAGGCGAGGAATTGAGAGCAGCATTTGAAAAAGCGGGGATACCGTGCAGGAAACTATATTGAGAAGCGAGTCCCGGAAAGAGTTTGAACCGGTTGTATCTCCGATCATGGCCTGCCTTATTTTTTCTTTAGAAATACGACGCGAACCCTCGTGTTTTTCCTGCTCTTGATTGCTTGAAATACCTTTCGGTTCCGGCTTGTCCTGTTTAGGATATAATAGTCTCAAACACGCGCAGCAGCCGGAAGGAGTATGCAGTGAGGGAAACGCATCTCTGGCGGCAGCGTTACCATGGTCAAAGGAAGAAGAAGCAGTGAGCCGGAGGGACAGGCCGTGAGCGACCGCAGCGCACTTATCAGGAAATTTTTCCCCGCCGCGGGCTGGTGGCCGCAGGTCAACCGCCGGACAATGCGCGCCGATCTCCTGGCAGGCCTGACCGGCGCGATCATCGTCCTGCCGCAGGGCGTGGCCTTTGCCATGATCGCGGGATTGCCGCCGGAGTACGGCCTCTATACGGCCATCGTCCCCGCCATCATTGCCGCGTTCTTCGGCTCGTCCTTCCATCTGGTCTCCGGCCCGACCACGGCCATTTCCATCGTACTGTTCACCACGGTCAGCCCGCTGGCGCAAGCGGGCAGCCAGACATACATCGAAATGGTCCTGACCATCACGTTCCTGGCGGGCCTGTTCCAGCTTTCCCTGGGCGTTGCGCGGCTCGGGGCGCTCGTGAACTTTGTGTCCCATTCCGTGGTTGTGGGGTTCACTGCCGGCGCGGCGCTCCTGATCGGTGCGAGCCAGCTCAGCAACTTTCTCGGCATTCCCGGTTCGAAGCGCCACGCCTTCATCCACATCTGGGCCGACCTGCTGCAGAATCTCTCCAACATCAATCCCATCGTCGTGGCGATCGCGATAACGACGCTCGTGACCGCCGTTCTGTTCAAGCGGTACGTTCCGAAGCTGCCCGGTATGCTCGTCGCCATGGTCATCGGTAGTATTTTGTCGCTCCTGCTGAACGGGAAGGAGCACGGCGTGCGTCTCGTTGGCTCGCTGCCCGCGCACCTGCCGCCGTTTTCGCTGCCCGACCTCTCGACGGCGAATATCCGCAGCCTCGCGCCGGCAGCGCTGGCAGTGGCCATGCTCGGCCTGGCCGAGGCGGTTTCCATTGCGCGCGCAGTGGCCACGCGCTCCCACCAGCGAATCGACAGCAACCAGGAGTTCATCGGCCAGGGCATGGCTAACATGGTGGGCAGTTTCTTTTCGAGTTACGCCTCATCGGGTTCCTTCACCCGCACGGGCGTGAACTTCGACGCCGGGGCGCGTACGCCCCTGGCGGCGGTGTTCGCAGCTGCGGCACTCACACTCATCTTGCTCGTGATCGCGCCGCTCACGGCCTATCTGCCGATCCCGGCCATGGCGGGGGTGCTGCTGATGGTGGCATGGAACCTCATCGACTTCCATCATATTAAGACAATCGTCCGGACGAGCTACCAGGAGGCGGCGGTGCTGGCTGTCACCTTTCTTGCGACGCTACTCGTGCAGCTTGAGTTCGCGATCTACGCGGGAGTCATGCTCTCTCTGCTGCTCTACCTGAACCGGACCTCCCATCCCGGGTTCGTGACGCTCGTGGCCGAGCATCAGGACGACAGCCAGCGCTTCATCAACATCGAGCGGAAGGACCTTCCCGAATGTCCGCAGCTTAAGATCCTGCGCGTGGACGGCTCGCTATTCTTCGGCGCTGTGAATTACTTTGCCGAGGAGCTGCACGCCGTGACGCGCGAGAGCCCCGAGCAGGCCCATATCCTGATCGTGGGCAGCGGGATCAACTTCATCGACGTGGCCGGCGCCGAGACCCTGGCGAATGAGGCCCACCGGTTACACCTTGAAGGCAGAAAACTCTACCTTTGTTCGCTGAAGGGGGAGGTTGTCGAGACGCTTCATCGGGGCGGTTATATCGAGCGCATCGGGGAGGAGAATATCCTGGGTTCCAAAAAGGCCGCCATCCGGGCGCTCGTTCCCCGGCTTGACCCGGAACGGTGCCGGATCTGCCGGCTCCGGGTATTCAACGAGTGCAGTCAGATGCCCGGTGCATGAAGGATTCGGAGAATGCGACCAGGACATGCGGCTTGATTTTCAATGTGCTCACCAAAAACTTAAAATGGGTTATTGGGGATCCCCCGGCCGGCTCCACTCATCTCAATGAGCATCCCTCGGTCCTGCTCCACTCGCTTCTGGAGCAGCGCTAGGATCTCCTGCTCGAGCTCCACAAAATTTTCGAATGCTTCAAAAACCGTCGGGGCCGACACCGCTGTCAGATCATGCCTGCCCATCGGCAGGTCCCGGTACCCGGCCATCCGCTCCGCGGTCGCCTGCAGTCGGGCGGCGATCTCCCGGTGTTCCTTCGTCAGCTCCTGGTACGCGTCGCGTTCCGTTCTGGAGTTCCCGTCCGTGAGATCGAGCGCTTTCAGATGGACCTCAAGAACATCGGCAACGGAAGCCATCAGCTCTCCCAGCTTCGCGGGGAGCAGCGAATGCTCTGCCAGGCCCTTTCCGCAGGTTCGCTGATTTTCCATGCTCCCTCTCTTGTCACGGCAGGTGGTGTTTTTTGGCGATTACTTTGAGAGATACTTGTTGAGAAGGTCTTCGGCGCCCTTGCGGAGCAGCCGCTCGCCTTGGGTCCTGGCAACGGCCTTTGCGGTCTCTTCAGCCAGAGCGGCGGCCATTGTGTGCGCGATCTCTGCAGGGGTGGCGCCGCCGTGCTTGCCGATATCGGTCAGCTCCAGGCGGGGCAGTTCGACAATATAAGGCTTGTCCGCCAGTTTTGCAACGCGCACGTGGACCTTCCCTTTCTCGAACACCATCTTTCTGACATGCAGTTTGATCTCTTTCCCCTTAGGGCTTTTTTGCGGCTGCTCCTTCGTGGGAGGATCTGAATGTGTGAGGTTCTTCTTCAGGATGTTCACATTCGCTGATCCGTCTTCCTTCAATTCATAGAACACTTCAGGACCGGAAATCAGGATATTGTCGATTACAATGGGAGTGCTCGTGACGGAGTTTACCGCGATCCGGACTGATATGTCAGCAAGCGTAATGATGGAGGGAGAGAAGAAGCCGGAAGGATTGGCCACCTTCAGTCCAAGGACAGCGCCCTCGCCGCTCCTGAGCTTTATCTGCACTGAAGATACGCGGACAGCCGTCTTCGTTGCCTGGGAACCGTACTTCTCTATGGCAGCCTTCACGATGGAGTTGAGGTTCGTGAGAACGTAGACTGCGGTGCCGGCGATGGCCAGAATAAGTGCGAGTACGATGAAAATAATAATTTTCTTTTTCATATGATGCGAGGATACCGGATTTCAGCGAAAGGGGCAAGCGGAAATTTCTCCCGCGACGGGTACAGACAGTCATAACATCTCCTGTCGGACTCCGTCGCAGGACAATCGTTCTTTTCGTACGTCATCACTTTCCTGTATCTCAGGCTGCCCGTAAACCAACGGCCTTTGCCAGATATTCGCTAAGCTTGTCAAAGGATTCGTTCCATCCGGCCTCAGTCAATTCGCTCATCTGGCCCGCCGGGATGCCTTCATGCCGCAGGGTCATCTTTGTCTTGCCGCCGGTATCTTCGAACGTCATCGTGATCAGTAATTCCAGCGGCCAGTCCCCCTCCATTCCATAGTGTGAAGCCGGGACCACGTTGCCTTTCTCGTCGGCAAAACTGTCGGTACAGACGAGCCGCTTGAGTGGAACGATCTCGCGATAGACGCCTGTCGACCAGAAATCCCTAACCACTCCATCGGGTCCTGCTCCGCGCATGCAATTGAGATACGTGCCTCCGACGCGGAGATCGATCTTGCTGACAGGCGCAGTGAAGTTCTTTGGCCCCCACCAGCGCATTACGTGTTCGGGGTCGGTCCATACCTTCCAAACAAGCTCTCGCGGCGCGTCGAAAATGCGTGTAATGATCAGCTCTTGCTCCACAGACTTCGTGGCTGGATTAGTCTTTGCGTTCATGTTGGTTCTCCTTTCCAACAGGCTGGCAAATTCTGCTGCTGTTGTGGGCAGACCGCCATCAACGGCCAATGCTCCTGATATTATTGTATCTCTCTTTTTATCTCTTGCAACCGGCTCCCGGTTTTTCGAAAAGAAAAGGCCGGAGAGGATTTCTCTCCGGCCTTTGTTCAACCACTGTGCTGCGGGCGCACCGCCATTCTATATCCTCTGCTGTGAACCTTATATCTCCATGATGATCGGCAGGATCATGGGACGGCGTTCCAGCCGTTTGTTGATGAACTTTTTAAGTGCGGACCTGACCCGGGCGGAGACGAGGGACCAGTCGCCCTTTGCCTCGGGGACCATGAGGAGGAGCGTGTCCATGACTACGTCCCTGACTTCGGCCAGGAGTTCCTGTGACGCGTCCTCGAACACGAAGCCGCGGGACACGATGTCCGGGCCGGATACGACCTTGCCCGAGGCCTTCTCAATGCCGAGGATCACGATCACCACGCCGTCATGGGCCAGCTTCATCCGGTCCCGGAGCACCACCGTGTCCACGCCGGCATCGGCAGTGGAGCCCGCGGTCTTGCCGTCGATATAGACCCTGCCCGTGTTAATCCTGCCCGCCCGGCGGGCGCTATCCGCCGTAAACTCCATCACCTCGCCATTCTCCACGATGAAGATGTTCTCCTCGGGAATGTTGACCTTCCTCGCCAACTGGGAATGGTAAACGAGGTGGCGGTACTCGCCGTGCACAGGGATGAAGAATTTCGGCTTGATCAGGTTCAGCATGAGCTTCAGTTCTTCCTTGGAGGCGTGGCCCGAAACGTGGATCTCGGAAACTTTTTCGTAGAAGACCTCCGCGCCGTGCTTGAACAGGTGGTTTATGATACTGGTGATGCCCCGTTCGTTGCCGGGGATCATCTTGGATGAGAGAATGATGGTATCGCCTTTCCTGATCTGGAAGTGCTTGTGTTCGTTGGCGGCCATGCGGGAGAGTGCGCTCATGGGTTCGCCCTGGCTCCCCGTCGTGATCATCACGACCTGTTCGTCCGGGAGGGTCCTCAGGGCCTCGATCTTGAGCCAGGTGTCCGGCGGCATCCTGAGGTAGCCCAAATCCAGCGCGATCTGGGCGTTCGCGATCATGCTTTTTCCGTTCAGGATCACCTTCCGGTTGTGCATCACTGCCACGTCAATGATCTGCTGCACCCGGTGGATGTTCGACGCGAAGGTCGCGACCACGATCCTGCCCGAAGCTCTGCCGAAGATGTCCTCGAGCCCGCGCCGCACCTCCTTTTCGGAAAAGGTGTAGCCGCCCTTGCCTGCGTTGGTGCTGTCCGAAAGGAGTACGAGGGTGCCTTTGTCCCCGTATTCGGCAAAGGTCCGAAGGTCCATGATTTCGCCGTCCACGGGCGTGGGGTCTATCTTGAAGTCGCCGGTGTGCACCACGCGGCCGGCGGGAGTGGTGATGCCGAGGCCGACGCCATCCACGATGCTGTGGGTCACGCGGATGAATTCAACCTGGAAGCAGCCGAGCTCCGCCACGTCCCGGGGACGTACGGGAATGAGCTGCGCCTCCCCGTCGAGGTCGTGTTCGCGCAGTTTCTCCCTGACGAACCCGAGGGTCAGGCGGGTGCCGTAGACCGGGATCTTGAGCTCTTTGAGAAGAAAGGGGAGCGCGCCGATGTGGTCCTCGTGGGCATGGGTGAGCACCAGGCCGCGGACGCGTTCCCTGTTTTCGAGCAGATAGGAAAAATCGGGGATCACGATGTCGACACCGAGCATCTCTGCATCGGGGAACATGAGGCCCGCGTCAATCACCATGATGTCGCTGCCGCATTCGAGCACGGTCATATTGAGGCCGATTTCGCCCACCCCGCCGAGGGGGATGATCGAAAGGGCCGGAGCGGCCTGGGCAGGTTGAACAAGCGGATCTGGGACGTCTGTCACGTGGATCTCTCCTGGGGTTCGATGGTGCCGGCAATCCGGAATGTATTGCATTCTACTATAGTATTTTTAGAGTAAATCGTCAACCCCGTAAGAGATGCAAAGGGCCGGTATTGCCCAGGGTTGACCCCGATAGATCGTCCGCACTGCTTACAAGACGGCACGATCCTTTTTTTCTCTGCGCGTCACTGGAGCCCAATGAGAAAGGCCGCGATTTGAGGAGAAGGGACAACAAGCGTTGAGGCTCACACGATGGTCGACGAGGGGCCGCGAATTAGTGTTATACTAAAAACGCCAGTCATGCCTGAAAGGATGCTTTTCTGATGGCCGAGTCATACACAAACCTTATCGCTCTCATCACGCTCATGCTCTGGCCGGCGGTGCCGCTGTTCTGGATCCCGGTGCACTGCCTTCCGGGGTTCTTTCGCCGTCTTGGGCTGGCAACGTACCTGCTGCCCCTGGTCACGTGGCTGCCTGCGGCGATCATGATCTACGATCAGCGCTCGTTCCTGCTCGGATACACGGTAGAGCTGCCTCTTGCTGTCAAAGTTGCCGGCTTTGCATTGCTTGTTCCGGGTGTCGCGCTCCAGACGTGGACCGTCCTGCTGCTCACCGGGCCGGGGATCATGGGGATGCCCGAGGTCACGGACAAGGTGGAGGGACGTATGGTGACGACAGGGCCCTTTTCCCTGGTGCGCCATCCAACCTATCTTTCCCACACCATGATGCTTCTCGGCGTTTTATTCCTCACCGGCGTGATGGCGGTGGGGATCGTGGCGTTCATCGACGCACTCGTGATCAACATCATCGTCATTCCCCTGGAAGAGCGGGAGCTTGCCGCACGGTTCGGCCCGAAATACGAAGAGTACCGGAAGAGGGTTCCCTCCCGCGTTCTGCCTTGGACGCGCAGGCCTTGAAATTTTCCTTCTCTGACATGATCTTGAAGTTTCGCAGTAATATCTTGCAGCCCCCCATGCAGCAAAAAAACTGCATCGCATAGCATAAGCCATTGAAATATGTCAGGTTTAAATCTGGCACGGCCCCTGCAATGTCTTAGGCAGCAAAGCACACAAGACAAATAAAAAATCTCTAAGGAGGAAACACAATGAAGATCATGGTTGCTTATGACGGGACGCTGCAGGCAAAGGAAGCTCTGGTTTATGGTATGGACAAGGCGCGGACAAAGGGCGGCGAGGTCGTGGCCCTGCACGTGTTCAATAACAGAATGTTCATCGACTACGACGCGTCGGTGGATGCCGAGGCTATAGCCCGGAAGGAATCCGCACGGTTTGTCGAAGAGGCGAAGACGCTGATACGCGAGAAGGGCAAAGGTGTGAAGGCGAGCCTGTTCACGACCGAAGGGAATCCGGAAGAGGAAGTGATCAGCTTTGCGAAGGCCACGAAGGCGGACGTGCTTCTCTGCCCGCCGAAGTTCTCGAAGATCATCGGCAAATACCGGAAGGCGCTGGCGGACTCGGAACTCTCTCTCGAGGCTGCAAAGATGCATGTTGCGGCGCTGTCAACAAAAACGATGTAATTCGGGAAGGACAAGAGAGGCAGTCGGACGCGAAAAACCGACTTTCAGAGAGCTTGAATTTTTTGCAGGGAGAACGATAATGGAACTTGAACACGCATTTCAACAGGCGGGATTTATTTCGGCGCTGCAAATAATGATTCTCGGATCGTTACTGGCCCCCGGCGTCATGGGGAGGAATGATCTTTACTGCACCCTTGCGGGAAAGGTCGCCTCATACCTCGTGACTTTCGGTCCGCCCGCGATGCTGGTCTATGTCCTCTATGCTGTATCGCACCTGGGCTGATCGGGGGATTATGGCTCGAACTTGGTCATGTCGATCTCCCAGAAGCTCTTGCCTTTGTTCGCCGGAGCGGACTTCTTCGGGAGGACTGGAGCATTCAGGATTTTCCATATCTTCCGAAATTCCTGGTGGACCAGAACGGCCCGGTCAGATGCCATGGTCATAACGATCAATTGAAGGAGCAGCACAGTACGTATTTCTATAATCAGTTCATTGTGAATCATGGCAGCCTCCTGTGAACAAGGTTCTTATACAGCGTGTATGCGTACGGTCTCCCGGTATTCGGGTTGCACGTTTCCGGTCCGCAGGGATTCATATTCACCGGCCTCTGCAAAGGCAACGGCAACCCACAGGTCTTCGAACTTAAGAAAGAGTTTTTTCATTTTGGCCTCCATGGTTCGCTCGATTTTTAATATATATAAGAGCAAGGCATGTGCCAATAGTTAATTATTTGAAATATTGATCAAAGTATAAAGAAACGAGCATATGGTGCAATTATTAATTGCATATTATTTTCTGTATCGGACTCTATCGCGTTATTAGTCAAAGCAAATTGATAGGTTGTTAGTGCAACAAAATAATGCAATAATAAGTAAAGTTGCAGCGGTCTAGGGATTTCAGATTCATCAGGAGGCATGGTATGAAGATCCTTACTATATATGACGGCACTATTCAGTCTGCTACTGCCCTGAAGTATGGAATCGGAAAAGTACGAGAAAAGGGCGGAGAACTTATCGTCCTGCAGGTTTTTCAGAGCAATTTGTTTGTGGATTACGACGCGGGACCCAGGGCTGAAGAAATTGCCCGGGCCGAGGCGGCACGGCACGCCTTCGCTGCAAAACAGATCATTGCTGAAGAGGGAAGCGGCGTCAAGGTCTGCTTTATGTCAGAAGAGGGGGACCCCGGGGAGGAACTCCTGAGAACAGCCGTTGCGGAGCGCCCTGATATGATCCTGGCTTCTTCGCGCTACAAAGCGCTCGCGAAAACCGCGCCCTGTCCCGTGTATCTGATGCCCGGCACCATCATGGTCCCTGTTGACAACTCCGACGCGCTGCTGGCGGACCTGGATGACATCGTCAAGGAGGCACGGACCACCGGCTCCAGGGTCCTGCTTCTGGGCGTGATACCCGTACATCTCTACGGCACGGAAGAAAAGAGCGAGCTTGAGCTGGTGAAAAAAAACACGGCCGCTTCCGTGAAGAAGATAAAAAAGGCGCTGAGCGGGCAGGGGATCGAGGCTTCCGAGGCCATTCGATCGGGCTATCCGGATGAAGAGATCCTGAAGGCTGCCGATGAATATGCAGTGTCCCTCATCATGCTTCCAGCGGGCGGAAAAACACCGTCTGAGTTGACCAAGGCCGCGGCGATCCTTCTGGATGAGCCTGAGCGCGTAAAGAAACCGGTCTTCCTCATGCATCCTGTAGAGGCGTAACTCCGAGACGGCTGGCCACGGATTTCGTCGTGAGTCTTCTGCGTGAGCTCAGGCGAACGCCCAGATGTTTGAAGATGTGATATTTGCAATAAAAAAGCCCCTGTCTAAGGGGCTTTTTTTGGGTTTGTTTATCCTGTATTGAAGAGCTCGCCTATTGAAGGGCGCCGTTTCCCTTCGAGAGCGCTTCAACGCTACGGGCGTTGAAGCGGAGCAGGAACCCGCGCTCCCGCTGGAAAATGTCGAGGAGAGCCCGGTAGTCGCCCACCTGCTCCGTCAGGATTGATTTGGTGTTTTCAGCAGCGCTCATATGTCCTTCAGGATTCTTTCCGCGATCCTCAGCGGGTCAATGGTGTAGATGCCGGCGTCGATGCGCTGCTTAAGGTTCCGCACCCTGGCCTCGCGGACCTCGGGAAGCTGGTTGACTGCGCACATGATGTCTGCAACTTCCCTGCTCCAGCCGGGGATGTCCACCCGGTCGGCGGAGGCTGACCTTCTCGCCTGAGTTGCCTGTTCCCGCGGCTCCGCCGCAGCGGGTTTCTGTAAGTTCTGCGCGCCGCGGTTCTGGCCCGGGCTTTCCGGGGGCTGGTTGGAATAAATCTTCATGGTTCCTCCCTGAGTGGGGTAAGGTTTTCGGATTTCTTATCGGCAACCTTCCGAAAAAACTTTAATCCTGCACTGTCGGGGAGGCTGAAGACTTCTGCGGAAGCAGCCTCTTTTATCCAGCAGATTAAGGTATGTCCTAGCGACCGAATGAAGTGCCCTTATTGCGGGAGGTACGATGACCAGAAAGCAGATAGCCAAGGACTTGGGAAACCGAGGGGGTAAGATGAAACTTCTTGAGGCCTATATTGTTGTACATTGAGCAATAAAAGTGTAATGGGTGATACTCTTTTCACAAGCGGCTATTCGAGCCGCACAATTGATGATCTTATAAGGGGGATCTCGCCGACTTCTTATCTGCACTTTCAGCGGTCTTTGTGTTGGAAAGCACGTGCAGCGGAAGAGGGGATGTCGCTTGTCGGGAAGAACGGCGTGACCGTTTTATGGCTGCGTCTGCCGTTGTTCGGTCTCGAGATGCAAACCGGATAACGCTGAACGATACGGGCATCGTGACCGCTCCCGTTTTTAGCCCGGTTCTTTCTCCCTTCCTCACCGGTAAACCGGCGAGTTCATCTGGGACTTGAGTCTGATGAGCGCCTGGTTGTGAAGCTGGCATATTCTGCCTTCGGTTAGATGCATGACCCTGCCGATTTCTTTCATGGTGAGTTCCTCCCAGTAGTACAGTGAGAGCAGGAGTTTCTCTTTTTCCGGCAATCGCTCGATGTGCTGAGCAAGCGCCTCCTTTTCGCTGCTTTCCTCCAGCTGTTCGAGCGGGCTTTTCATTGCCCGGTCGGGGATACACTCCGTCACGTCCATGTCACCGTCTTCGCTCATCCGGTCCCTGAAGTCCTCGAAGCTGAGCACCACGGAATTGCTTGCGCCCTGGATTGTCCGGAAATATTCGTCGAGCGAGATGGAAAGGCGCGCGGCGATCTCCTCTTCGTTCGGTATGCGGCCGAGTTCGCACTCCAGGTCGCGGTGCGCCTTCTTGATCTGGCCGATCTTCGTCTTGAGCGAACGGGGCACCCAGTCGTGAGAGCGCAGTTCGTCGAGCATGGCGCCCTTGATCCGGTACTCGACGAAGGTGTTGAGCTTGACACGCCCCTCGGTATACCGCTGCAGGGCGTCCAGCAGGCCCATGATCCCCACGCTGATAAGGTCCTGGACCGAAAGCTGCGGCGGCAGCCGATGGGTCAGCCGGTAGGCCGTATATTTGATGAAGGGTAGGCAGTCATTGATGATCTTTTCCTTTTCCTGCTCGCTCAATTCCATGTTCATTGCCTGCATGCTTCACCTCGCAAATAAAAAATCAACTTTTATCGAAGGACCCTCGCTCATGTCGTTCGCCAGGACGAAGGGCGGAAAATTCCACGCGGGAAGCGCGTTCGTTCGTCTTTTTCCATCTCACCGCCCCGCGTCCGCCGACGCCGACAGGAGATTGCCGATAAAAAACTGGAGTGTCCCCTTGGCCTTCTCCGTCCGTCCGAGGAACCTCTTGGCGATCTCGGTGATCCGCTGGGAGATCGGGTTCTGCGGATACATGTCGATGAACGGCCGCTGGGCCCGGACGGCACTCTGCACGGACTCGTCGTAGGGAAGATAGCCGAGGTAGTCGAGCGATAGGCTCAAAAATTTCTCCGTAGCAAGCGAAAGCCGCCGGAACGCCTCCACCGCCTCCTCGGGACTCTTCACCGAATTGACGAGCACGTGAAACTCCTTTTCCTGGTACCGGGTGTACAGCACCTTGATGAGGGCGCAGGCGTCGGCGATGGCCGTGGGCTCCGGCGACGTGACGACGACGATTTCCTGCGCAGCGATGCAGAAGAAGGCGACGTTATCGGAGATGCCGGCTGCAGTGTCGATGAGCAGCACGTCGATGTCGCCGTCGTAGGCTTCGAAGGCTTCAAGGAGTTTCAGGCGCTGGACTTCGTCGAGCGCCGTGAGCTCCTGAACGCCCGACCCGGCGGGAAGAATCTGGATCCCGTGCGGGCCTTCGACGACCACGTCCCGGAGCGTCATCCCGCCATTCAGCACATGCTGGATATTGTGCTTCGGCGCCAGGTGCAGCAGCACATCGATGTTGGAAAGGCCCAGATCCGCGTCCACGATCATAACCTTCCTGCCGAGCTTCCGCATGGCGATAGCCAGGTTCGCCGCCACGTTGGTTTTTCCAACGCCGCCCTTGCCGCTCGCGATGGCGATGGTCTTCACGCTTTTCTTTTTCCCCAGGGCTGCGTTCAACATGCGGTACACTCCTTCGTCGTTACGAACAAGTGAAATGCAAATGCGATGCCCGGGGCTAACTACTTGAAAACAGGCGATAGCAGTTTTATTGACACGTCAAAAGCAATGTCTCATACGTAACTTGAGTCAGGATAATGACGGCGTTGTGACAAACATGACGCGGGTTTGATTGGCTGAATACTTTATGTCAATCGGTTGACAGCGGGGGATTAGTTCGTTATATTACTCTACAAGAGGAATGGACAAACTACTTGTCATAGAAGATGACGAAACAGTGCGGGACGTACTTCGGAGTTTTCTCGGGGAAAAAAACTTCGAAGTAACGCTTGCCCAGAATGGCGCGGCCGGCCTTGAAATGGTGCGCGCCGAAAAGTTTGACCTCATTCTGACCGACCTCGTCATGCCGGGCATCACGGGCATGGACGTGCTCAAGGAAGTCACTGCGGCAAAGAGCAGCAGCCCCGTCATCGTCATGACCGCCTTCGGGACGGTACAGACAGCCGTTGAGGCCATGCGGCACGGCGCTTTCGACTACATCACCAAACCCTTCAACCTCGATGAGCTCATGATCGTTCTGGAAAAGGCCCTTTCCGTCTCGAAACTTCAAAAAGAGAACGTGATGCTCAAGATGCAGCTCAAAAAGAAGTACAATTTTAAAGGTCTCATCGGCGATTCCCCCCCCATGCAAGCGGTTTATGAGATGATCGAGAAGATCGCCGACACGGACAGTACGGTGCTCATTACCGGCGAAAGCGGCACGGGCAAGGAGCTCATCGCAAAAACCATCCACTACAATAACTCCTCGCGGGCAGGCGGGCCGTTCGTGCCGATCAACTGCGCCGCCATTCCCAAAGACCTCCTTGAATCGGAGCTTTTCGGCCACGAGAAGGGCGCTTTCACCGGCGCCATCAACACGCGCCTGGGCAGGTTCGAGCTCGCTCAGAGCGGCACGCTCTTTCTTGACGAAGTGGGGGAATTAGACCCCTCGCTCCAGGTCAAGTTGCTGCGCGTCCTGCAGGAGCGCGAGTTCGAGCGTGTGGGCGGCATGAAGACGATCAAGGCGGACGTGCGGATACTGGCAGCGTCGAACAAGGACCTGGAAAATGCGACGAAGGAAGGAAAGTTCCGGGAAGACCTGTTCTACCGGCTGAACGTGATTCCGCTCCACCTGCCCCCCCTCCGGAGCCGCCACGAGGACATCCCCCTCCTGACGGCGTTCTTTGTCCATGACTTCTGCCTGAAGCGAAAGCGGGAGCCCTTCACGTTTTCTCCGGAGGCCATGGAGTGCCTGCTGAAATACCGCTGGCCGGGCAATGTGAGAGAGCTTGAGAACCTCATCGAGCGCCTCACGATCCTGGTAAGCGGACCGGTGATAAACGTCTCAGACCTTCCGGAAAAACTGCACCAGGTGACCTTTACCGGCATGGACCTCGCCGCGGATCCGGCAACGGAAACCCGGCCATTAGTTCAACCCGCGTCATCTTCTTCGTCCGGCCGCAGCGGTATCGAACTGGGAGAGAGCGGCTTCGACCTCAATGAAATGGTGAGCACGCTGGAGCGAAACATGATCCTGAAGGCACTTGAGAAAGCCGGTGGCGTCCGGAGCAAGGCCGCTCAGCTTTTGGGGTTAAACCGCACCACGTTGCTCGAAAAGATGAAAAAGATGGGCATCGACATGCAGAAGCGGTAAGTCCCTCGCCAATCCTATGTCAACGTCAGTTCTTTGACGGTTTTTATTCTTCCATAACCTTTAAAATTCAATCCACTACCATTGGGCACGTTTGTTGCTATGGATGACAGACATGAAGACCCTTATCCGCCTCATTATACTTTCAATGAAATTAAGTCCAAAATCCGACACTAACATTGAACTACATATTCAATGAGCTATTTCTATTTAGACAGATGAGCAGGGGAATACGTTCAAATTCCGTCCCTCACATCTATATAACTAATTGTTTTTTTGAATCAAAATTGTGGGCACCGGTTTTGCATTTATTCTATAAGGAAACGCATATTTTATGAAATCGAGATCCTCGTCTTCTTTCCGACGGGCTCTTAGCAAATACTTATAACTTAATACCTGACTTAAGGATATGAAGCATGCCGCCGCGGGTAAAACAAGTCGGCTTTTTTCTCCTCAAAGGAGGTGTCCGCAATGGTCAAAAAATTTCTTGTCGTGGACGATTCGGCGTCCATGAGGCAGCTTATGTCCTTTACGATCAAGGACGCGGGGTATGAAGTGCTCGTTGCGGAGAACGGCAAGGACGCGCTCGGCAAGCTGAACGGCGAAAAGGTCGACATGGTGATTACCGACCTCAACATGCCCGAGATGGACGGCATCGAGCTCATCAAACAATTAAGGACCATGACGGGATATCAGTTTGCGCCCATCGTCATGCTGACGACGGAATCTCAGGAGGCCAGGAAGCAGGAAGGCAGACAGGCTGGCGCAAGTGGATGGATCGTGAAGCCTTTTTCGCCTTTGCAGTTGCTGGAGGTGGTGAGGAAGTTCGTGAAGTAAGAAGAGCAGGAGGCGGTCGCAGCGCTCCTCGCAATGACACAATAATAATTGTATTTGATTGAGTTCAAAAGCAGAAGTCCCGCGATCTATCGGCGTGCAAACCGACACCAGGTGAGGTGACCAATCCATGAGTGCTAAACAGAATCAGACCGGCGATCAGGGAACAATAATTCTGGAAGGCGAACTGACCGTGCCCCACGCCGAGGAATTGAAGAGCGCTTTTTTGAAGGCGCTGATCAATGGCAGGGCGCTGAACATCCGGTTCGGCGCTGTGCAGGATGTGGATCTGTCATGCCTGCAGGTGCTCTGTTCCGCGCACAAAAGCGCCGTGCGAATGAAGAAGCAGGTCTGCTTCGACGGGACGGTTCCGAAGATCCTTAAAGACGCGGCTGAGGCGGCCGGCTATACGCGTCTCAGCGGGTGCAAGCTGGATTCCGAAAAGAGCTGCCTCTGGACCGCGGTGGCGGGAGCGCCCAATGAATGACCGCCTGAATGATCAGGAAGAGTTCTCTCCAGACCAGATTGTCAAGGAACTCCGGGCGACTTTCAAGGAAGAGGCCTATGAGCTCCTTGCGGAACTGGAGAGCGCCCTGCTGGAACTGGAGAAGGCGCCCGGCGATAAGGAGCAGATCGGGAGGGCATTCCGGGCCATGCATACGATAAAGGGGTCCGGCGGGGCGTGCGAACTTCATGACGTTGTCGCGTTCACTCATGACCTGGAGACGATTTTCGACAAGATCAGAAACGGCAGGGTAAGCGCGAGCAAGGAAATAATCGACCTGACCCTGTGTGCGCGCGACCAGATTAAATCCATGCTCGACCGGTATTACCGGGAGGGGGCCGTGAATGAGGCAAGATCCGCGGAAATTCTCGCATTACTGCGGGAGCTGGCGCAAGAGACCGGGCCGCAGGGGAATGCGTCCTCCGGGGCATCGGCCGGCGCCGAGTCGGACAAATGCGGCGCGCGCTGTGTGACCTACCGGATCAGATTCAGTCCTGCCCCGGGGATTTTCATCCAGGGCACGGACCCTGTGCGCCTCCTGAGTGAACTTCGGGGCCTCGGTCCATGCAAGGTTGTTGCCCAGATAGAAGCCATCCCCCCTCTTGAGGATATCTGCCCCCAGGTTTGCTACACCTCCTGGGACGTGATCCTGACGACCAAGCGGGGCGCAAATGCCATCCAGGACGTTTTTATCTTCGTCAGGGACAGCGGCGAATTGAGCGTCGATGTCATTGATGAAGGGGAATACACCGACCCCGACGTGATGTACAAGAAGATCGGAGAGATCCTCCTGGAGCGAGGCGATGTGTCGACCGAGGAACTGTATAGAGTGCTGGACTCGAAAAAGCGCGTCGGAGAAATGCTTATCGAAACCGGCGTCGTTGCCCCGGCCAAAGTGGAATCCGCGCTCGTCGAACAGCGGCACGTGCGGGAAATGCGGGAGCGGCGCCAGGGCGCCGATGCCACATCGAGCATACGGGTGGCGACCGGCAAGCTGGACAGCCTGGTCAACCTGGTCGGCGAACTCGTGACGGTCCAGGCGCGCTTGAGCCAGACGGCCCTCACGCTTGGGAACGCCGGCCTGCTCTCCCTTGCCGAGGAGGTGGAACGGCTGACGGGCTCGCTTCGCGAAAACACCATGGACATCCGGATGCTCCCGATCGGGACCACGTTCAGCAAGTTCAAGCGTCTTGTGCGCGATCTGTCCTCGGAACTGGGCAAGGAGATCGAGCTGACCACGGATGGAGCGGAAACGGAGCTGGACAAGACGGTCATCGAACGTTTGAGCGATCCGCTTGTCCATATCATCCGCAACAGCATCGACCACGGCATCGAGCTCGCCGCTGTCCGAATGGCCGCTGGAAAACCGAAGACCGGGACCATCCACCTGTCTGCACTCCACTCAGGCGCGCACGTTCTGATCAAGGTGCGCGACGACGGCGCGGGTCTGGATACGGAGGCAATCCGGGAGAAGGCCGCTGAGAGAGGACTGATCACGCCCGATACGGAACTTTCCGAGCAGCAAGTGCGGGAACTTATCTTCGCGCCGGGCTTCTCGACCGCGAAAACGGTCACCGGTGTGTCGGGGCGCGGGGTCGGCATGGATGTGGTCAAGAAGGCCATTGACTCGCTCCGGGGTTCCATCGAGATAGAGTCACAAAAAGGCGAAGGCACGACGCTTACGCTCAAACTGCCTCTTACCCTCGCGATCATCGACGGGTTCCTGACCCGGATCGGGTCGGAGCATTTTATCTTCCCGTTGTCGCTCGTCGAGGAGTGCGTTGAGCTTGGCGTGGAGGCCGCGGCCAGGACCCACGGCAGGCGGCTTGCCCATGTGCGGGGCGAGATCGTGCCTTATATACGGCTTCGGGACCAATTTCTGATCAACGGGCAGCCGCCGGACTTCGAGCAAATCGTGATCGTCGGAGTCGACGGCAAAAGAGTGGGCGTCGCCGTGGATACCGTCGTGGGAGAACATCAGACCGTGCTGAAGTCGCTCGGCAGGTTCTATCAGGACGTGGAGGGCATTTCAGGCGCAACGATCCTGGGTGACGGAACGGTGGCGCTGATCCTCGATGTTCCCAGGCTCGTCCGCATGGTCGAGCGGCAGGAGACACAGCTCATCAGGGGCGGGCCATCCTGACGCCGTGATTCGAACAGTCGTTGTTGATAGCCGCCACGGTGGAGCAGAAGCTACCTATCACAAATCAGCTGCACCGCAAAGGAGGTTCTGGTAAGCATGTTAAAAGACGTAAAAATAGCGCATAAGTTGTATCTGTTGAGCGGACTCGTTCTCAGCGCTCTCGTGCTATCCATCGGTATCTATGCCTTGCAGAGCGTGGGAATTGAAAAGACAATCATCAAGTTGGTAGATTCAGATATTGAGTTGTTGATAGATTTGAACAACATGTATGCAGATGGTTTGCAGACCGGACAGGCGACGAGAAATGTTCTGCTGAACCCAAATGATGAAAAGGCAAAGGAGAACTACAGAACTGCCCACGCTGATTTTCTTGAGAAGAACGAGCATGCCTTCAAGCACGCGCCAGCTTCCATGACTGACCGTCTGAAGAAAGTCAAAGAGTTTTGGGATGCAGACCATATGTTAAAAACGGAGGTTCAAAATCTTGCAGTTTCAGGCAGAACAGCTGATGCAGCGGAGCTTCTCGTACAAAAAGAAACACCTCAGTGGAGGGAAGTGAAGAACCTTCTGCTTGAGATGGAAAAGGAGCAAAGAACGTCCTTTTTGCAACTCAAGGCTCATGAAATTTCCGCGATCAAGCAAGGCAGATTGTTATTCGCGGTCGTGTTGTCCTCCGGCGGGGGGTTATTTCTTTTCTTTTCGGTCATGTTAGCGCGAAGCATCGTTCAGCCGCTCAGGGAAGGCGTTTCGATGGCGAATCGTCTCTCTGAAGGGGACCTGACAATGAACGTGGAAGTAAAAAGCAAGGACGAGACGGGTCAGCTGTTTGCGGCCATGAGGAGCATGGTGGAGAAACTCAGGATAGTCGTCGCCGACGTCAAGGGTGCATCCGACAACGTGGCGTCGGGCAGCCAGCAGCTGTCAGCCGGCGCCGAGCAGATGTCCCAGGGGACCACGGAGCAGGCGGCTTCCGCGGAGGAGGTGTCGTCCTCGGTGGAGGAGATGACCGCCACGATCAGGCAGAACGCGGACAATGCGTCACAGACCGAAAAGATCGCGCAAAAGTCGGCTGCCGACGCCATGGAGAGCGGCAGGGCCGTGTCGGAGACCGTGGGCGCCATGAAGGAGATCGCATCCAGGATAACGATCATTGAAGAGATCGCCCGGCAGACGAACCTGCTCGCCCTGAACGCGGCCATTGAGGCCGCGCGTGCGGGTGAGCACGGCAAGGGTTTTGCCGTCGTGTCCTCCGAGGTGAGGAAGCTGGCGGAGCGGAGCCAGACCGCAGCAGGGGAGATCAGCCGTCTATCCACGACGAGCGTGGAGGTCGCGGAGAAGGCGGGCCGGATGCTGGCCAAGCTGGTGCCGGACATCCAGAAGACGGCGGAGCTGGTGCAGGAGATCAGCGCCGCCTCCAAAGAGCAGACCTCGGGAGCGGACCAGATTAATTCTGCAATCCAGCAGCTCAATCACGTGATCCAGCAGAACGCGGGCGCGACGGAAGAAATGTCCTCCACCTCGGAGGAACTTTCCTCTCAGGCAGAGCAGCTCCAGAGCACCATCGCCTTCTTTAAGGTCGGTGGGCTTGCCGCGAGCCAAAGTATCGGCGCACCGATGGAGAAGCATGCCATGGCTGCGCACAAGGTGCAGTTGGCTCACCTTGCCCCGAAACGCAAGGTCGCTTTTCCGGTCGCCTCGCCAGCCGTCAAACGTCCGGGGGTGGCATTGGACCTGGGGCACGGCGCGGGGAAAGGCAACGGCGACTCCCGGGACGCGGAGTTTGAGAGATTCTAACGCAGTGCGGAGCAGCGAGCGTGGAGTTCGGAGCGAGACAAGGGTTGATCAAAAAATTAACCCGTCTCTACCCTGAACCCTAAACTCCGAACTCCGAACTGATCAGAAAATAACCTACTATAGGGAGGAAGTATGAAGACACGAATTGCACGAATAGGAGTGGTGATAGCGATTGCGGTTGCGGCGGTTGCGGTATTCCGGCCGGCTCCCGCCTCGGCGGAGATCAAGTTCGGGGTCCTGCCGCGTCTGAGCGCAACGGAGCTCCACGCGATGTTCAGCCCCCTTGCCGAGTATTTGACGGCGGAGACGGGGGAAAAGGTGAGTCTTGTAATACCGAAAGATTTTCAAGCCTTTAAAGAGGCGGTAAAGTCCGGGCAGGTGGACCTGGCATTCGCCAATTCACTCGTTTACGTTCAGCTGAAAAAGGACTCGGCCCTTGACCCGCTCGCGCTCTCGTCGGAAGCGAAAAGCGGTACGCGGTTCCGGGGGATCATTATTACGAGAAAGGACAGCGGCATTGCAAAACTTCAGGACCTGAAGGGCAAGAAGCTGAGTTTCGTGGACAAGGACTCGGCGGGCGGTTACGTCTTCCAGATGTTGCTCTTGAGCAAGGCGGGGCTCGATGTCGAGAAGGACTTCACGACGCTGCCCTTTGCGAAGAAACAAGACAATGTGACGATGGCGGTCTTCAACAAAACAGCGGACGCCGGCGGCATCCGGGAAGACGATCTGGAAAAAATGAAGGACAAGGTGGACTTATCGCAGATACGGATTGTGGGTTATACCGATTATTTCCCGAACTGGCCCGTTTTCGCGACGCCGAAGATGGACAAAGGATCGGCGGCGAAGATCAAGGCGGCCCTGCTTAAGCTCAAGCCGAACGACCCGCAAAGCGAAAAGATCCTGGGTGCGGCGCGGCTTACCGGTTTCGCGCCCGTTGCCGACAAGGACTACGATGAACTCCGTAAGGCGGCGAAAGTGGCCGGTGCGCTGTAGTGGCTGTTTGAAGCGCACTGAACGCGGGTTCACGACCGGCAGTGCTCCATATAAAGCAAAGGGGGAGCAAAATCATGAAATTCAATCCGATGAACACGTGGAAGCTGACGACAAAGTTCCTGGCCGGCATTCTTTCAGCCCTCGTCCTGATTTTTATCGCCATGGGGGTCATCATCAACGCTAATGAGAAGAGAATTCTCACGGCGGAGATCAGCGGGAAAGGCAATACCCTGTCGAAGTTCCTGGCCGGGATTGCGGCAGAACCGATATTGAGTTTTAATTTTTCCTATCTGGAAAACTATGTGCGGGACATCGCATCCGGTGATGCGGACATCGTGTACGCCGTTATTCAGGACAAGGACGGCAGCCCGCTGACCCATCAAAAGCCCGAGCTCGCCGACAAGACCAATATTCTCGAGTTCACCAGTCCCGTGCTGCAGGGCACTGAGCGGATCGGGTCCGTAAAGATAGGGTTCAGCACGGACCACATCCGGAGATCACTGGGGCAGTCCCGGCTCATCATCGCCGCTCTTTCCATCGGCACCATGGCCGTGGTCTCTCTGGTGGTGTTTCTGCTTTTCCGGGTCATGGCGCTAAAGCCCATTGCGCGGTTGAGCGCCGTCGTAGAAAAGGCGGCCTCCGGAGATTTGACGCAGATCATCGCGCCGGAATCGAAAGACGAGATCGGCGCCTTGTTTCTTGCCGTAAAAACGATGGAGGAAAAACTTAAGACCGTGGTTGCCGACGTCAAGGCCACCTCGGACAATGTAGCCGCGGGGAGCCGGCAGTTCTCGTCCGGCTCCGAGCAGCTTTCCCAGGGTACGACGGAGCAGGCCGCCTCCGCGGAGGAAGCATCGTCCTCGATCGAGGAGATGAACGCCACCATAAAACAGAACGCCGACAATGCTCATCAGACCGAGAAGATCGCGCTGAAGGCCGCCATGGACGCCCAGGAGAGCGGCAAGGCGGTGAGTGAGGCCGTTACCGCCATGAAGGAGATCGCCAGGAAGATTTCGATTATCGAAGAAATCGCGCGCCAGACGAATCTTTTAGCCTTGAACGCGGCAATCGAGGCCGCACGGGCCGGAGAGCACGGGAAGGGTTTTGCGGTGGTAGCGTCGGAAGTGCGGAAACTCGCGGAGCGGAGCCAGGCGGCGGCCGGAGAAATCGGCCATCTGTCCGGAACGAGCGTGGAAGTGGCCGAGAGAGCCGGCGCCATGCTCATGAGGCTGGTGCCGGACATCCAGAAGACGGCAGAACTCGTGCAGGAGATCAGCGCCGCCTCAAAGGAGCAAACCTCGGGGGCGGACCAGATCAATTCCGCGATCCAGCAGCTCAATCACGTAATTCAGCAGAACGCCGGAGCGTCGGAAGAAATGGCCTCCACCGCGGTGGAGCTTTCCTCACAGGCGGAGCAGCTCCAGAAAGCCATCGCGTTCTTTAAGGTTGACGACATCGGGACGGGCGTCAGCATGCGGGCCGCGGCAAGGAGGCAGGACCCGGAAGTGCATGCGGTACAGGCGGCGTATCCTGTACAGAAACCCGGGGCCGCCCTTCCGTCCGCGGCACCAAAGATCAAACGTCAGGGCGTGGCATTGGACCTGGGGCATGACGCGGCGAAAGGCAACGGCGGCTCCCGGGACGCGGAGTTTGAGAGATTTTGAATGGCGCGAAGATGGGAAGGTTGGAAGATGGGAAGGTAAGCCGCAGGTTTATCCAAACTTCCTAACTTCTCATTTTCCCAGCTTCCTGAACTGACCAAGGAGGTTCCTATGAGCGAAGCAGGCGTTATGGAAACAACGCAGTATCTGACCTTCAAGCTCGACGACGAGGTGTTCGCCCTCGATATCACGAAGGTGCGCGAGGTGCTCGATTTTACGACCGTCACCAGGGTCCCGCGTACGCCGGAGTTCATGCGCGGCGTTATCAACCTCCGGGGAAGCGTGGTGCCGGTGGTCGATCTCCGGTTGAAGTTCGGGATGTCGAAGACCGAAAAAACGGTAAACACCTGCATCATCATCGTCGAGGTGGCCGTCGATAACGAGACCACAATCCTCGGCGTCCTTGCCGATTCGGTGCAGGAGGTGATGGACCTCGCTCCGGGCCATATCGAGCCCGCGCCCAGGATCGGGACGAGGCTGAACACGGAGTTCATCAAGGGGATGGGAAAGCGGGACAACGCCTTTCTCATCATTCTTGATGTCGATAAAGTATTTTCGACCGACGAGTTGGCGCTTGTGCAGGCCACGCAGGCTGCGGCGCAGACCGAAGAAACGGATCGGTAAGTGACGCCCCATGGCTGAGGTCCGCATGCAACAAGAGCCCGAAAAAACGATGACAACGGGCGATTTTGAACGCCTGAGCCGGTTCATCTACACGCACTGCGGCATCAAAATGCCGCCCGTAAAAAAGACCATGCTCGAATCACGTCTCCAGAAGCGGCTTCGTCTCTTGGGGGTCATGACCTTTCGCAAATACTGCGACCTGCTGTTCAACTCGCCCAACGGCGGCGATGAGCTTCTGCACATGATCGATGCCGTGACCACAAACAAGACGGACTTTTTCCGTGAGCCCGTGCACTTCTCCTTTCTCGCGGAAACCGTTTTTCCGGAGTTCCTGGAAAACGGCGGATATCGGTCAGGCGCCCCCTTTTCCGTCTGGAGCGCAGGGTGCTCCTCGGGCGAGGAACCCTATACGCTCGGGATCGTTTTGGGTGAATTTGCGGGTCTGCATCCGGGTTTTTTATTTACCATCACAGCCACGGACATATCAACCAGGGTCCTCGACAAGGCCAAGGCGGGAATCTATGAGGAAAATCAGATCTCGATGATCCCGCCGCCGTTGAAACAGAAGTACTTCCTGCGCAGCAAGGACCGGAAAAAGGGCCTGGTGCGCGCGACGCCGGAGCTCCGGTCGTGCATCGCGTTCCAGCGGCTCAATCTGATGGAGGACCGGTATCCGATAGGGGAGGATTCCCTCGATGCGATTTTCTGCCGCAACGTCATCATTTATTTCGACCGGGCGACGCAGGGCAGGCTGCTCGAGCGGCTGTGCCGACACCTGCGGAAGGGCGGACACCTTTTTCTGGGGCACTCGGAAACCGTGCACGGATTCGATCTGCCCCTCATGCGCACTGCATCGACCATCTACAGGAAGGTATAATGGGCGGGCTGAACGAGAAGGTTAATACCGCGGTGAAAAGGATACAGGTCCTCGTTGTTGATGATTCCGCGGTTGTCCGGCGGACGCTTGAGGAGGTGCTGGCTTCAGATCGCGACATCGAGGTCATGGCGACGGCGGCTGACCCCTACATCGCCGCGGACAAGATCCGGCATGAGGTCCCCGATGTCATTACGCTGGACGTGGAAATGCCGCGCATGGACGGTATCACCTTCCTTCAAAAGATCATGACGCAGCACCCCATTCCCGTCGTCATCTGCTCGGGGTTGACGGAGGCCGGGTCGGAGACGGCCCTGAGAGCGCTCGAGTACGGGGCCGTCGAGATCATTCTGAAGCCGCGGATCGGGACAAAGCAGTTCCTGGAAGAGTCCAGGGTCCGGATCTGCGACGCCGTGAAGGCCGCGGCCCAGGCCAGGCTTGGCCGTATCAGATGCACGGCGCACACCGCCCCGCCGAAACTCACGGCTGACGCGGTCCTCGCGAAGGCGAACGCGCGGTCCGAGGCCATGCTCCGGACGACCGAGAAGGTCGTTGTGGTCGGCGCATCCACCGGCGGCACCGAGGCCTTGAGCGATTTTCTGCGGGCCATGCCGCTGGACTCTCCCGGGATCGTCATCGTCCAGCACATGCCGGAATACTTCACCAGGGCTTTTGCCTCGCGGCTCGATGGTATCTGCGGCATATCGGTCAAGGAAGCGGAGAACAACGACACCGTCATCCGGGGCCGGGCGCTGATTGCGCCGGGGAACCGCCACCTGCTCTTGAAGCGGAGCGGCGCGCGCTATTACGTCGAAATCAAGGACGGTCCGCTTGTCTCCCGCCACCGGCCGTCGGTGGACGTTCTGTTCCGCTCGGCGGCGAGATACGCTGGAAAGAATGTCGTGGGCGTGATCATGACCGGCATGGGCGACGATGGGGCGAGGGGCATGCTCGAGATGAAGGAGGCCGGGGCTTTCACTATCGCCCAGGACGAGGAGTCGTGCGTGGTCTTCGGCATGCCGAAAAAAGCCATTGAACTCGGCGCCGTGGACCGCGTACTGCCGCTCTCTGCCATTCCCGCTGCGGTTGCGGGGGTGGCGAACGGGTGACTGCGCGGCACCACCTCATCTTTTTGCCTTGCCATTTCTCGCGGTTTACAGGGAAATCGCCTTGAGGAAGCGCTTCGCAGGACGCAACTGGTGATACGATCCGGAATGGATGCATCGGCAAATTTGAACTATCACTGCTATTACGGCACATTGGTCCAGCGGAATACGCCAATCCGCCTCGATAAGAGTACAGGGCTGTTTCTATAGCCCGCACGATGTCGAAACAACCGCCCGTTAGCGCCTCCATGGCCCGGGTCCGGCTCTATCCATTCACCACCGGTATCGTTACCCTGAAGATCGTACCCATCCCTGACTTGCTCTGCACCGAGATCTCTCCGTTGTGCTTCTTGACGATGTCGTAGGCGATGGAGAGGCCCAGGCCGGTGCCTTTTCCGACTTCCTTCGTGGTAAAGAACGGCTCGAAAATCCTGTCGATCTTGTCCTCGGGTATGCCGCAACCGGTGTCGGAAACGGACACGAAAATGGAACCGTTCTCCCTCCCCGTCCGGACAATGATCTCCCCGCGCGTTTCAATGGCCTGGGCCGCGTTCACCAGCAGGTTCATGAACACCTGGTTCATCTGTCCGGGGTTGCATCGGGTCATCGGGATGTCGCCGTATTCCTTTTTTACCGTGGCCTTGTATTTGAGCTCGTTCCACACGATGGCCAAAGTACTTTCGATCCCGGTGTTAATATCAGCCATCTTGAACTCCGCCTCGTCGAGCCGGGAGAAGCTCTTGAGGTTCTGGACGATTTTTTTCACCCGATCGGCGCCGTCCAGCGATTCCCTGAGGAGTTGGCCGGCGTCCTCCATGATATAGTCGAGCTTGAACTGCTTCTTCTTCTCCTCCAGAGTGTGGATCCGGGGAACGGGGGCGACATCCCGGATCACCTCTGCCTGCGCGGTCATGTACTCCTTCATCCTGCCCAGATACTTTTCGAGCGTTCCCAGGTTGCTGATCACGAAACCCACGGGGTTGTTGATCTCATGGGCCACGCCTGCCGCGAGCTGGCCGACCGAGGCCATCTTCTCCTGCTGGAAGATCTGCGACTTGGCGGACTTTAAGTCCGCGTAGGCTTTTTCCAGCTCTCCGGTCTTTTCCGCAAGCTCCCGCTCAGCGAGCGTGCGGTCCGTGATATCGCGGAGGATCCCCTCGATGCCGGTCATCTCTCCGCGTTCGTCCGGGATGAGCCGCGACGTCGCCTCCAGGTAGACCTCCCTGCCGTCAGCGCGGCGGGCCTGCATCACGTATCCCTTGACCGAGCCTTTCCTCCTGAGTTCAGCGACGAAGCGGTCCCGTTGCGCTGGGTCAGCCCAGTAATCCACGGCCTTTCTGCCGATCAGTTCCCCGGGTGAGTCATGCCCGAGGATCTGCGCGCCTGCCTGGTTGATCTGGCGGAAAATGCCGGCCTGATCGGCGAAGTAGACGCCGTCGAGGTTCGAATCGATGAAGGTCCGGTACCGCTCCTCGCTCGCCCGGAGTTCGCCGTGCTGACGTTCGATCTGGTCGATCATGGCATTGAAAGCTGTTGCCAAACTTTCGATCTCATCGCCGGTCCGGATGTCGATGCGCCTGCCGCTGCCGGTCTCTCCGTGGAGCGCCTGCACGTGCGTTGTGAATGCCGTGAGGGGGAAGGTGAGACGCGCCATAGCGAGCCACACGGTCAGAATCGAGATGACGAGGGACAGGGCCAGAAGGAGGGCGAAATAGCGTCGCGCTGTGCTGACCGGGGCATAGGCCTCGGCAAGGGGATAGTTCGCGGCCAGGATCCAGTTCGTCGTCCTGAGCCGCTTGAACGTGGAGAGCGAGTGAAGGCCGCGGGAGGTGACGGTCTCACCTGTCCCTTCGAAGCCGTCGCACGCGGCGTCAAAGAGCCGGTTCGATCCCTTCGGCACGTCCTGCTTGAGGATGCGGCTCTTGTCGGGATGGATGATCAGGGTGCGGTCTGTGCTGAAGAGGAACAGATAACCCGAGCCGCCGACCCTGAAATCTGCGAGGGCGCCCAGGAAATTATCCTTCATCAGGTCGATGCTGCCGGCCAGGATGGCGATCATAGCGCCCTGGCGATCAAAGACCGGCGCTGTCAGCATGATGGAGGGATGATGGTGCTCCTTCATCGAAAAGAAGGGCTGCCCGATAGAAGGCTTCCCGGTCCGCACAGTCTCCCTGATGTAGTCGCGGAACGAAAAGTTCATTCCCCGCCTGCCGGGCAGGTATGGAGCCTCGACGACCAGCACGCCCTGCGGCAGGAAGATGAAGATGCCGTTGTCGAAGATGCTCTGGATGCCGGTCCGGTCATTCAGCCATTTCTGGGCCTTGTCCTCGTCGGAGAGGATAGATGATGGGACGACCCGGGAGACGCCGATGAGCGCGTTATGGGCATTGGCGATCTTGTCGTCGATGTCCTGCGCCTTCGCGGACAGCATTGCGGCCTGCTCCCGGGAGATCGTCGACTTGAGCGTGCGCTCGAAGTAGAGGAACGCCAGGAGGGCGGTCGCGGTGAGCAGCAGCATCACCAGGAGCGAGACGGCCGTTGTCATCTTTGTTTTGAGACTGAGCTGCATTATGGGTTATCCCGTCATGCCTTCCTCACGAAGGCGGGGGCGCGCCGCATTGCCGCCATTGTAGCAGGCCTGAACTCGATCTCGAGCGTTTTTACGCTCAGCGGGAGGCGAACAATGCGTTGCGCCGATGCAGCGCGAGCTTCGGGATCAGTTCGGGATCGAACCGGTTTCCCCTGTTCTGTCGTGTCATGACACTATCCCTCCTCCCGATCCGGCCAGCTCCTCACGCAAACGGGAGATCTCATCGTCCCTGGACTTCAGTTCCCTGAGAAGCTCCGCGATCCGGTGCTGCAGGAAATAGAGCGTCGCGGCGTTGGCGACGGCCAACCGCAATTCGTCATCCTTCCAGGGCTTGGAGATGAATTTATAGATTCCACCCTCGTTGATTGCCCCGATCACGGCCGGCGTGTCTGCGTACCCGGAAAGCACGATCCTGACGGTTTCCGGCCACCTGCGGGCGACGGCCTGCAGGAACTCCACACCGCTCATCCCCGGCATACGGTAATCGGAGACTACGACATGAACCGGCGGCCCGGCCTCAAGGATCGAAAGGCCTTCTTGCCCGGATTTTGCCGTAAGAATCGTGTAGCCCGCATCGCGGAACATGCGCTCAACGGACCGCAGGATGAGTTCCTCGTCGTCAACAAAGAGCAACCGTATCGGTTCGTTCATACAGCCTCCTTCAGGGAAAAATCGCCGCCGGATGCGGCGTCGAACACCAGCAGGAGCCCCTCGTTATTGCCCGCGGAGGCAGTCCTCATTTTGCTGACTCGTACCGTCCTTCCGTTGAGATCGAGGCTGGCGGTGGAAGGTCCCGTGCATGCCTGGTCAATCAGCGCGTTCAGGTTTCGGGGGAAAACCCGCTCCCTCGTGCGGTAGAGCATGTTCTCGCCGCGCCAATCGAAGAGCCTGCCTGTCTCGTCGTTGTAGTACGTGATCCAGCCGTCCTTGTCCAGCTGGACCACCGCCAGCGGCAGGCGGCAAAGTATATAGCGGCATTTGGCGAGGTCCTGGTTTTCCGCCCTGAGCGCCGCCACTTCGTCGGTGATGCGCTCCCGGAGAATGCCGTTCAGCGTCTGGAGCTCTTCGTTGGACTGCTTGAGCTGATTCATCAGCCGCGCGTTCTGCTGGTAGAGCTGGTAGCGTTCGAGCGCGTTTGCGATGGCGACCTTCACTTCGCTGTCGCTCCAGGGCTTGGAGATGAATTTGTAGATGTGACCTTCGTTGATTGCCTCGATGATCGCCGCCGTGTCCGCATACCCCGAGAGGACCATGCGGACCGTATCAGGCCAGTGAGCGTGCACTTCACGGAGGAACTCCACGCCGCTCATTCCCGGCATGCGATAATCGGAAATGATCACCTCCACCGGTGCGACGGAGCGGAGAAGCGCCAGGCCTGCCTCGCCCGAAGTCGCTGTCAGGACCTCGTATTCCTCGTCGAGGAACAGGCGTTTCATCGATTTCATGACATTTTCCTCATCATCAACAAACAGCAAGCGTCGTCGTTCATGCATATCAATTCTCCGATACAACCGGTATTTTCACCGTGAAGGTCGTGCCTTTGCCGACCTCACTCTGTACTAAAATGTCGCCATTATGTTTTTTCACGATGTCATAGGTGATGGAAAGCCCGAGGCCCGTTCCCTTGCCCACTTCCTTGGTCGTAAAGAACGGCTCGAAGATCCGGGACAGATTGTTCTCGGGGATCCCCATCCCCGTGTCAGAAACGGAAGCGAAGATTGAGCCTTCCTGGTGCCATGTCCTTATCGTGATCTCGCCCTGCTTTTCGATCGCCTGTCCCGCGTTAATGATCAGGTTCATGAAGACCTGGTTGAGCTGCTGCGGATAGCACCGCGTCCCCGGCAGGACGCCGTATTCCTTCTTGACGGTAACCTTGTATTTCAGCTCATTCCAGACGATATTGAGGGTGGTGTCGATGCATGCATTTATGTCCGCTGCCTTCTCTTCGGCCTGGTCCACGCGCGAAAAGCTCTTGAGGTTCTGGACGATAGTCTTGACCCGCTCGGCGCCGTCGAGAGACTCGGCAATGAGTTTTCTGGCGTCCTCGGACACGAAGTCGAACTTGAGCCTTTTTCTGGCATCCGCCAGACTACGCGCAATCTCTGGCCGGTCATCGCCGCCCAGCATTTCTGACAGCAGAGCGGTGTATTCGCTGATCCTGTCCAGGTATTTATTGAGCGTGCCGAGGTTGCACGAGATGAACCCCATGGGGTTATTGATCTCATGCGCCACGCCCGCCGCGAGCTGGCCGATGGAGGCCATCTTTTCCTGCTGCAGGATCTTGGCTTGGGTCAGCTTCAGCTCTGAGTAGGCGTTTCCCAGTTCCCGGTTCTTGAGTTCCAGGATGTTCATCATGTTGTTGAAATGCTCGCCGATATGGTAAATGGGATTCGGGGATGCAGCCTTGAAAACAGCGCACTCGATGCAGTTTCTGTATTTCTGCGCGAACTCGCCCTGTACGCAGCCGCCGCAGTGGGTGCCCGCTATCTGCCAGCAGCGGAGGGCCTCTTTCCCATAGCAGGGGCAGTCCGTTTTTTCGCAATTCTTCAGCTCGTAGCACTTTTTGATGTTGGGATTGCTGTACCGGACGCTGAAGGCCTGCTCGGTCTCGACCCGCTGGATCAAAGCCGACAGTTCGTCCAGGGCATGCTGGAGACTTAAGCGGTTCTTTTCGATCTCCTGGTTGCTTTGCTCGAGTTTGCGGTTCATGAGCTTGATGTCGGTGATGTCATGGATCGTGATAACTGATCCGGACACCTCGGGGCCGTAGATTCCGCTTGCGGGATAGGACCCGACGCGGTACCAGCGCTCCGCGGGCCGGTGAATGACCTCGGTCTCCCTGCCGTGCAATTCATGGACCTCGATCCCGTTGCCGGCGAGCAGCTCGATGCAGTCTTTGCCGAGCAGCTCGTCATAGGCCCGGCCCATGAACTCCTTGAAGGACTTGTTGCAGCGCTTGACGCGGCCCTGCATATCAGTCAGGATGACCATGTCCTGCACGCAGTCCATGGTCTTCTCCCATTCCCGCTTGGCGATCTCCACCAGTTTGAAGATGCGGGAAAGCTCCGCGTGCTCCTCCACAAGAGCCTCGCGGCTTGCCCGAAGCCGCTCTTCCGATGCCTTGAGCTGATGCGCGACCGCGTTATCGGGGATTTGACGAAGCGCCTCAACGATCCCGACAACCTCGCCCTCCTCTCCGAACAGGGGTGAGGCGCTCACTTCAATTATTTTTTGCTCGTCGCCCGGTCCGCCGTGCCGATGGTATGCCCTGACCGGTTTTCCGGTCTTGAATACGTCGGCCAACGGGCAGGGTTCGTTCGCCGAATCACAGGGGGTCTGTCGATCATGATGGACCTGATAGCACTTGAGGCCGTTGCCGGACGGAGCATCCGCACCAAGGGTGGTCCTGGCCACTTGATTCATGAAGCTGACGGCAAAGTCCCTGCTTATGACCAGCACCGGGTTGGGAAGGCTGTCGATGATTGCCTGTAAGTATTTGGTAGTATGGTTAATTGTACTCATGGTAAATGTGTTCAGTACCTGAGTATTTTATCGGTAAAAAAAGGGGAAAACTTTAGGTACTTCTATTGCTTAACCGCGAGATCGTACGCCAGAATGACGCAGGACTTTAGTACCAATCTTGTAAGAAGGGAGTCACAATCTCTGCCTTCTGGTTCCCCAGTATCGGTCCATTGCGTCAAAAAAATGTGAAATAGCAATAAATGCCGAATGATTTAGCAATAAATGCCGAGCCGCCGCTTATTTGTTATGTCATAATATCTTTGCAGGGGTCTGTAGCTTTACTGCCCACGACGCTCACAAAAGGGGTTAGAACAAGCGGACTGCCCGTCAAAGAGGGAGATATGGGTAATAAAAGGTGTAAAGGATGATGCAGGACAATACTGAACAAAAAAAGGCCGAGGATATACGACGGGATAGCGAACAACGCTATCGCTCGCTATTCGACAATATGCTCGAAGGCTATGCCTATTGCCAAATGCTCTTCGACGGCGACCGGCCGGCAGACTTTATCTATCTCAAAACCAATGCCGCTTTTGAGACGCTGACGGGATTGAAGAATGTCGACGGGAAAAAAGTCACCGAAGTGGTCCCGGGCATTCGGGAGTCTGATCCGCGTCTGTTCGAGATTTACGGCAGAGTGGCCGAGACAGGCAAGCCGGAGCGGTTCGAGATGTACGTGGAGGCCTTACGCGCCTGGTATTCCATCTCCGTATATAGCCCGGGAAAGGGGTATTTCGTTGCTGTGTTCGACGTCATCACTGAACGAAAGAGGGCTGAGCAGGAGCGCGAATTAACGATCGAGTTCCTGCGGCTCGTGAACGAGAGCACGGACACGCGGGGACTGATCCGGGCGGCGACAACGTTCTTCCAGCAGCAATCCGGATGCGAGGCTGTCGGCATTCGTCTGAGGGAAGGGGAGGATTACCCGTACTATGAGGCCCGCGGTTTTTCGAAGGAGTTCGTGCTGGCCGAGAACAGTCTCTGCGCCAGGGACAGCGCCAACTGTGTTATCAGGGATAGCAAGGGGAATCCCGTCATTGAATGCATGTGCGGCAATGTTATCTGCGGACGGTTCAATCCCGCGAAGTCGTTCTTTACCCGGCACGGGAGTTTCTGGGCGAACAACACGACGGAACTGCTTCGCAGAACGACGGAAGCCGACCGGCAGGCCCGTACCCGGAACCGGTGCAACGGCGAAGGATACGAATCGGTGGCACTGCTCCCCCTTCGCGTCGGAGAACAGCGGCTGGGGCTTCTGCAGCTGAACGACCGGCGGATAGGGATTTTCTCGCCCGTGACGATCGGGCTGTGGGAGAGGCTGGCAGACCAGCTTGCAGTTGCCATCGCGAAATTCCAGACCGAGGAGGCTCTACGCCGGAGCGAAAAGAAATATAAAGACCTTTTTGACTCCACCCTTGACGGAATCTTTCAGGTTAACGCCGAAGGCGCTTTCATTTTTATGAATCCTGCGGGTGCAAGGATCTTCGGCTATGAAAGTCCTCATGAAATAATCGGCAGGAACGCCCTGGAATTCTGGAGAGAACCGAGCGACCGGGATGTCTACCGGGCGGAATTGAAGAGGCATAAGAAACTAAGCGCCTACCCGATGAAGGCAAAGAAAAAGAGCGGAGAACCACTGGAACTTGAATCATCGACCAGGATCATAGAAGACGAAAAAGGCAATTTCCTCGGCATTGAGGGGATCCTGAGGGATGTAACCGTCCGCAAACAGGCGGAGGAGCAACTGCGGACATCCGTGCAGATGTGGAACAGTACCTTCGACGCCATAAACGACGCTGTCAGCATCATGGACGGAAAAGGGACGATCGTGCGCAGCAACAGAGCCATGATCAATCTCGTGGATGATTATCCCCAGGGTATCGTCGATCATCCCTGCTGGGAAGTGGTACATCACGCGGACAAGCGCATCATCGACTGTCCCTTCCTCAGGATGCAGAAGTCGCGGCGAAGGGAATCCACGGTGATCCAATACCGGACAAGATGGTTCCATGTCGTCGCGGACCCCGTCATTGACCAGGCAGGCCGGCTTACCGGAGGGGTCCACATCATGACGGACATCACGGAACATCGGCAATTCGAGGAGCAGCTCAAGGAGTCGGAGAGCAAGTTCCGGAGCCTGGCGGAACAGTCCCTGGTCGGCACCTACATCATTCAGGACGGAAAATTCATATATGCCAGCCCGCGACTGGCCGAGATGTTCGCGTATTCTGTCGAGGACATCATCGATCGCAAGGGGCCGCTTGACCTGGTCGCTCCCGATGATCATCATCTTGTCGACGAGAACATGGAGCGAAGATTGCCCCGAGAGATACCGTACAGCCGCTATGAGGTGCGCGGGCTGAAAAAAGGCGGGGACATTATCAATATCGAGATCTTCAGCTCCGCGATGTCTTACAAGGGAAGGCCGGCCATCATCGGCGCCGTGCTCGATATAACCGAGAAGAAAAAACTGGAAAACCAGCTTCGCCAAGCCCAGAAGATGGAGGCCGTGGGTCAGCTCACGGGCGGCATCGCCCATGACTTCAACAATATCCTCTCCGCCATCATCGGCTATGGCTCCCTGCTCCAGATGAAGCTGGCGCAGAAAGACCCCCTCCGGCAGCATGTGGACCACATCCTCGCCAGTGCGGACCGGGCAGCGAACCTCACCAGCAGCCTGCTTACTTTCAGTCGAAAACATATATCCAATGCCATGCCGATGGATATCAATGAGAGCATCAGGAAAGTCGAGAACCTCCTGCTGCGGGTCATCGGCGAGGACATCGACCTCCAGACTTCGCTTGCACCGCACGATTTGATCGTTAACGCTGACGCGGGCCAGATCGAACAGATCCTGATGAACCTTGCAACGAACGCCCGTGACGCCATGCAGCATGGGGGGATACTCTCCATTGAAACCACTGTCGTGGGGGCCGACGTTGCAGGCGCCGGTCCGGAGAACGACAGCAAGCAACAGTACGCCCTCATTTCCGTAACGGACACCGGCATCGGTATGGATGAAAAGACAAGGGAGAAGATTTTCGAGCCGTTTTTCACCACGAAAGACCTGGGGAGAGGCACGGGGCTCGGCCTTTCCATGGTCTACGGCATCGTCAAGCAGCATAAGGGCCACATACACTGTTACAGTGAGCCCGGCCAAGGTACAACGTTCAAGATATACCTGCCGTTACTCGCCTTTGAGGGAGAATTGGAGAAGCCGAAGAGCATCGTATCCTCTGCCGAAGAATCGTACAGGGGAGCGGAAACGATACTGGTGGCCGAGGACGATGAGGTTTTAAGAAAGCTGGCAAAAACAACGCTGGAGTACTTCGGCTACACGATCATCGAGGCCGTGGACGGAGCGGATGCGGTCCGAAAATTCCGTGAGAACAAGGAGGGAATCCGGCTTGTCCTGTGTGATGTCATCATGCCGGGGAAAAGCGGAAGGGAGGTCGGCGCGGAGATCAGAAAGATATCACGTGAGGTCAAGATCGTCTTCATGAGCGGCTACCCTGCCGACATCATTCATCAAAAAAGCCTTCTTGAAGAGGGCGTAGAGATCATTCTCAAACCGATTCCGCCGACGGTGCTTCTGAAAAAAATACGCGAGACGCTGGACAGAAAATAACGCGGGATGCTTGCTCGCCCCGCTCCATGAGATAGCCGCCGATGATGCCGCCCACAGGAACACTACGCCGATGATTGGAGATTGGAAACGTAGCGCCGCCCCTATTCGTTTCCCTTGAAATTGGTCGTTCCCGGGAGCGCATCCGTACCCGTGGGAAGCTCTATCGTAAATGCGGCGCCTCCTCCCTCGGCCTCCTCGTACCGTATGGCCCCCCCGTGTTCGGTGATGATTCCATGGGTGATGGAGAGACCCAGTCCCGTTCCGACGCCCACCGGTTTCGTCGTGAAGAACGGGTCGAATATTTTCAATGCGACGTTGCGCGGGATGCCCGGGCCGTTGTCGATTACCTTGATCACGACCCGGCGGCTCGCCCGGTCGAACCGTGTGACAAACCGGATAACGGCGCCGGTCCGGCCGGAGCCCACGAGCGCCTGTTCGGCGTTCAGTAGGAGGTTCAGGACCACCTGCTGGATCTGCTGCGCGTCCGCAAAAACCGTTGACACCGGGTCGTATTCCCGGACGATCCGGATGTTGTTCGATTTGAGCCAGTAGCTTCTGAGGTCGACGGCCCGGTCGATGATGTCGTTGATGTATTCGAGGCTCTTCGACGGCGTGCGCTGACGGGAAAAGGTCAGGAGGTTGTCCACGATCTTTTTGCACCGCTCGGCGCTGTCGAGGATCTTCTTCAGTTCAGCCCTGATACCCTGGTCGGCCACCTTCATCATCAGGAGCTCGGTATAGGCGATGGTCCCCGTCAGCGGGTTGTTGATCTCATGGGCCACACCCGAGACCAGAAGGCCGAGGGACGCCAGTTTGTCCGCATGGTAGAGCTGGTCCTTCAGCCGCCTCACCTCGGTGATGTTCTTCATCACGTGAATGGTGAAGCGGCGGTCGTCTTCCCTCAGCGGGAAAATGCTGATCTGGTAGATCTCGTCGCCGATTTTTTTTTCGGTGGTCCGGGGGGTCCCGTCATCCAGGACGGCCTTGACCATGACCTGACCGGGGTCTTCCAGGTCGAAGACGTCCGCGATCCCACTGCCCACGATGTCCCGCGGATGCCTGCCGATGGCGTCGGCAAATGCACGGTTCACATTAACGAGAATCCGGTCGCTGTCCAGCACGAACAGGTAATCCGTGATGGCGTCGATGATCGACATCCACTGCTTCTGGCTCCTGAGGATCGCCTCTGCATTGTCAGGGCTTTTATGTTCCATTTTTTCGGAGATTAAGACGGTCTCTCCCTCCTGTTGCAGACCCCGCCTGCCGGCGCCGCGTTCGATGCGGAAACCGGCAACGCCCGGGACTCAGGAATTTCGGCTCATTCGAGGTTTCTGCAATTAATATACGAAAGCACCCGGATTTTTTTATTATATGCGCTCCGACGACGGGATGCAAGTCGATTTCGGCTTTTCCTCATGAACGATTATCATCCTGCCCCTTTGCACTGCCCTTAACCAGCCTTACTTTCAAGGCCTCCGCCTCGCGTGCCGGAAGCACGTTCATGGACTTGAGTTTCTCGATCCGCTCGAGCCAGCCAGCGGCCACTTCCGGGTTGCTCCCCACGGCGACGTCAAGCAGCTCCAGATCGCGGTATGTTTCGCGGAGATTTTTTTTCAACTCCCTGTTGTCGGCAAGGAGCTGCGCACGCTGAAATGCCTGCTCCACGAGGATGGCGATCTCCTGGGTTTTAAACGGCTTGGTCAGGTAATCGTAAGCCCCTTCCTTGATTGCTTCGAGGGTCGTGTCGAGGGTACCAAAGGCCGTGAGAATGATGACGGCTATGTCGGGGTTGCTCCGGGCGGCATACTTGAGCACTTCGATCCCGTCCGCGCGGGGCATAATAAGGTCGGTGATGACCAGGTGGAAGTCTGCGATCCTGATCCGGCTGATCGCCTCCAGGCCGTCTTGGACCGGAGTTACGGCGTAGCCTTCCCGGGAGAGAAGGGCGGTAATGACATCGCGTACGATTTCGTCATCGTCCGCAACCAGAATTTTAAAATCCTTTTTATCCATGGCGTTACCCGTGACAATGTTCTAAACACGGTTCGGACATTTAAATTTTTGACATGAGGTTCTTTGTTCTTTTTATCGGACGGTTTCCCGAGAACTTTAAGGGAAAAATAGAGGGGGCTTTTTTGATGGTTTTGAAGGAACGCGCCGTCAAATTGTGAGGGCAGGCCTCGTCTTCGCGTCGAGGATTCTCCGCACTACGGAGAGCAGGTAGGGGGATTCAAACGGCTTTTTCAGGAAGCCATCGATTTCACGTATTCCGTCCTTGTCCGCGACATATTTCGCGTGTCCGGACATGGCGATAATTTTTACTTCAGGCTTTACCTCTTTGATCTTTTTGATGAGCTCCTTGCCGTCCATGTGCGGCATGGCAATGTCCGTAATAACGAGCGCTATCTCCTGGGGTATTTTCTGGAAAATCTTGAGCGCGTTGGGGGAATCGCTTATGGCGATTACCTTGTAGCCGTGGCTGGTAAGCGCCTCCTGGACGGTCGTCAATATATCTTCCTCGTCATCGACAATAAGAAGGGTCTCATCGCCGCTGATGGAGGCGGACGCTTCCTTCGCCGGCGAAATTACCGCTGCGCGCGACGAGGGCAGGTAGATGGTGAAGAGCGTGCCGGCGCCAAGCTCGCTTGCAACCGTGATATACCCCTTATGTTCCTTGACCGCTCCATACACCATGGACAGGCCGAGGCCGGTGCCCTTTCCCCGCTCCTTTGTCGTGAAAAACGGCTCGAAAATTTTGCTCACGACCTCCTTGGGTATTCCTGTGCCCGTGTCGCTTAGGCTGAGCATGACGTACTCTCCCGGCACGATGTAGGCCGGGACGTCCTGCATCCCCTGCTTAACGTCCACAACGGAGGTCTTGATCGAGATTTTTCCTCCTCGCGGCATGGCGTCCCGCGCGTTGATGATAAGGTTCATGGCGATCTGCTCTATCTGGTTAGCATCGCCCTGAATGTGAGGAAGATGGCTGTCTAGCTCGACGGTCATTTCGATGTTTTTATCAACGACCCTCTCGAGGAGCTTGAGCGTATCGTAGACCACGTCGTTGAGATTGAGCGGAACGATCTCGTACTTGCTCTTGCGCGCAAAGCCGAGCAACTTCGTAATCATCCTGCCCGCTCTTCGCGAAGCGTCCTCGATCACCCCGAGACTGTTCGTCGCTTTGACGTCCAGGACGGAATACCTGCGAATGATCTCCGCATGGCCGAGTATGGCCGTCAGAATGTTATTGAAATCGTGCGCAATCCCGCCCGCGAGCACGCCGATCGAATCCATCTTCTGTGACTGGCACATGTGCTCATGGAGTTTCTTTTTCTCCGTAATATCCCGGTAAAATGACTGAATAAGCACTTCTTCGCCGACAGCGATCGCCTTTGCGCTGATCTCAAGGTCGAGAGGAGTGCCGTCCTTTTTATTATGCCTCGTTTCAAACACGAGGGATTCACCGGCGAGAATCCGACGTTGCCTCTCCGCTATAATTTCCGTATTCTCGCTTTGTTCAAGCAGCTTTATGTGCGTACCTACTAAGATCTCTTTGCTGAAGCCATGCATCTCGCAAGCCTTCCCATTTGCGTTTACGATCACGCCGTTCTTGTCGAGGACAATGATGCCATCCGTCGCGTTCTCAAACAGGGAGCGGTGCCACTGCTCGGACTTGTGAAGTTCCTTTGTACGATCGAGGACTAACTCTTCAAGGTTACGGGAGTATTGTTCGAGTTGTTCTTTGTCCTGGGACAGATCATACTCGAGGGAGAGATTTTTCACGAGAAGATTATAATTGATATATCTCCATGCCAGTCCAATGATGACGGCTGACAATAAAAAAGTGTTATTATTGATAAATACGCGGATGTTTGCAATCTTGTCTAAGAATAAAATGGGCAGTAGATAAATTGCGTATGCCGTAAAAGCTAATAGCAAAGTTGCTTTAGTAGAAATAGGGACAAATCCAAAAATGAAGATAAGAGCAATAATCATTCCAGCATAGTAAGTAGATTGATGCCCACCAAACGAGAGGATCATTAATTCAATTGCCGCTGCTGTTATTAAAACTCCGGCTATAATAACTGTTGTCTGAAAAAGCCTATTTTGATTTAGCTTAAGAACATAGCTTAATAATAATAGTAAAGAAGATGCCGTTGCCCGATAGAATAAAAATTTTCCAAAGTTCTCCGGCGTAACAAAATAATCTAAAATACTTAATAACAAGAATGTAGCTGCCCCATATAGTAGAAGTTGGCCCCCTACGGACGGCGTTATGCCCTGTATTTTTTGTTGTATGTACGTTTCTTTATTGTCCATAAGGATTAGTTTAGCACACGCTACGTGTGTGTTCTTTTCTTAAAATCAATTTAGCAGTATCATGGCCATTATAAATAACACCAGGAATTCCTATTCCCTGGGTTGTCCAGTGACCTGTCAAATAAAGGCCTTGAATAAATGAAGGCTTTCTCAAATCAGGGATGCCTAACTGTGAAGGCATGCATGCCCATCCGTAAGCAGCTCCCTTATAGTTTAGGGTATATCTGTATAATGTATATGGCGTTGCCGCTCCTTTATATATAATATGTTTTGATAGCTCTGGGAAAACTTTTTGTTCGATTCTTTTAATAAAAGATTCCAAAACTTTTTCTTTGTTAACACCCCAATAGTTCTTATTCTTAAAAGGTACATTAACAAAGGCTAACAGAGCTTTTTGATTTGGCATGAAACGTACCATAGTGCACGCATTGTCGAGATTTAATTCATGTTGTAAAAGGTATGTATTGTCTAAATTGTAATTGGAAAGTAACCAAATGTTGGTGCCCGGTTTTCCCCTTTCTGTACATAATTTATTTAAACCTAAATATAAAATAAATATTGAACGTGAAGGGACCATATTATTCATGGTATCTAAAAAATCCTTGTTGCTAATTTTTGTTCGCCCTGTGAGCTTCAAGAAAGTCTGTCGAGAATCGCAGTTTGAAATG
>JAXIPA010000046.1:0-21075 GCA_045403145.1 Nitrospirota bacterium
GATCTCATCCTTCGAGAGTTCCTTCTCGAGCCTCCGCGCGAGGATCACTTCCTTGATCTTGCGCTGGATGCTCCGCTCGGACGTGAGGAACACGACCTTCGTGAGCTGCTGCGTGATGGTGCTGCCGCCCTGTTTCAGCCGTACGGCGATGATGTCCTTAAACGCGGCCCGCATGATGCCGCGGTAGTCGATGCCCTTATGCTGGAAGAAGCGAGGGTCCTCGGTGGCCAGGAGCGCGTTCACCATGTGCTTCGGGACGCGCTTGAGCGGCACGTGCACGCCCTTCTCGATCCTAATGTGGCCCAGCACGCGGCCGTCCTCGGAAAGTATCATCGTGCCCGGACTCGGTTTATAGTCCTTGAGCGATTCCACCGTGGGAAGGCCGAAAGAGAAGATGAAAAACAGAAAGACGACAACGAGGACGCCTGCGACGAACGCGATGCCGAGAAGTATGAGCGCCTTTTTGGGGGTCAAGTTCTTGATCCACGGCACCGCCATGGTGAACCAGAAGACCTTGAACTTCTCCCAGCCAAAGCGGGCGGACTTCCTGATTAATTCAAGAAAATTTTCAAACCATTTGTTTATCATAGTAAATTGTTAAAGGTAACCTCAGGATATTCCGTCTGTTTTCGGGCGGTCCGAAAATAATAACATCACATGACGATAAAATCAAACGAAAAGTTTTTGCCAAAGGTGGATTGATGCCGAAACCGTAAGTGAAATGCCGTACTAAGATGGGGTAAGAGGTCGGAAAAAACTAGTAAAAAATATCTGGCTACATCGCCGCTTCTGCCGCAATATGCCCTGCGAGAGTCGTCACGAACGCCTTGAGCCCGGTCATTTCGCTCATTTCGGAATATTCGCCGGATTTGGCAGATCTTTAAACTCCGCGAAAAGAAAAAGCCGGTCAAAGATGATTTCACTCATTCCCAACCGGCCTCGTCGTATCGCTTCAATGAGAGCCCAAGCCGTTCCGCATGTTTCAAGGGTTTTAGTCTCCGAACATTCCACGCGCCATGATGCCAGCCGCAGTTACCGGCCTTTTCTTGCACTGGAAACGAGTTCCCGCTTGAGCCCGGCAAAGGCCGCCTCTTCCAGGTCGATATGCTCCTGGATGACCTTTTGGAGCCAATCATTCAATCGAGCTTCGCGATGCAACCCTGCGAAAAACGCGGCCCTCGCGGCAAGAGAAGACGGAAGCGACAGTGAGGCCGTTTTTGTCTTATGTACCTTAACGGCTTTTGTCCAGGCCGACTCGACACCGGCCTCGGCGACGACAAACGAGTCGATTTCCTCTTCCGAGCTGCGCTTCGTTTTTCGTTTCGTCTTCATAACTTGCCACCCTGTAATGGCAGTCTAACACAGGGAAAATACTCATTCAAGCATATTATGCCATAGAACAATATCGGGAAATCACGATGCATGGCCTCGGCCGAACTCCATGATCTGCGTCGTAAAAGCGACCAGATCATCGAGATGATGCTCGATCACATCCACCATGATCTTTATATCCATTTCCTGGTACTGATGGACCATGATATTGCGGAACCCGACCATGCCCTTCAATCTATCCGCAAGCTCCTGGGGGATGACCCTGGCCCTGGCCCTGGCCTTGGCCTTGGCCTTGGCGAGTATCTCGAAACTTTCCTTGCTCTCCTTCGGCAAGCCGAGCTTGCCTTTTCTGATGACATGATTTGCCAGGTCGATGGCCTGTTCCGCGGCCCGCTGAAAATTCGCGGCGATGGCGTCCTGTTTCAGGTGATCTTGTTCAAAGGGCAGCCCGGACGGCATGGCATAATAGAGGCGTATCTGCCGCACGCAGCGTTCAATGCTCTCTTTCTTGTTCAAAATCACGTCCATCATCATTTCAATATTCTCCCGGTTTCCAATATATCCTCCAGGATACCCGCCCGCTCCTCGTTCAGCTTCTGGTAAGAAGACATGACCTGCATCTCGAATTCATCGACGGCGCGTTCATTTTGCTGGTAGATGATTCTGTCTTGCTGTATGATTTCGTTCTGAAAAACGGCATTTACCGTCCGCAGGTTGATAAGGTCCACCGTTCTTTTCAAGACTTTTTCGAGCGCGTCACGGCATTCGCTTACGGCAAGACTTTTCAACAGCTTGGCTTTTTCATGAGGGAAGAGAACAGCAATGTCCGCGTCGCTGTCCAGCTGCTGGTCCGGCGTCAGATAGGAGCCGAACAGGTAGATCGCCTCCACATCAGGATAATAGCTTAGTACAGTTTTTACTATTTGTTCGCCGTTCATACGCTCGTCTCAACAATCCTCATCCGAGTTGCAGGACCCTTCACTTCTTTTCCTTCATCTCCCAAAGTATCCACTGAGTTCCGCGCGGTCTCAGTGCTGCATGAGTATAACAAGGGCAGGACGGCATTGTAAACAGGAATATTGCATTCCCGCCCGGCATCATATCCTCCTGATCACCCCCACCGCCTTGCCGACGATGCGGAACTCGCCACGCTCGACATAGATCGGCTTCATCACGCTGTTCTCCGGCTGGAGCCGGATGCGGTTCTTCTCGACGTAGAACCGCTTGACCGTGGCCTCGCCTTCCGTGAGCGCAACGACGATGTCGCCGTTCTGCGCCGTCGCCTGCGCACGAACCACGAGTGTGTCGCCGTCCATAATATGGGCGTTCACCATGCTCTCCCCCTTGACCTTCAGGGCGAAAAGATTATTGCTGCTCCGGAGGGAAAAGAGCGAAAGATCGACCATGACCTCCCCTTCCCGGTTCTCCGGCGACAAGACCGGCAGGCCCGCGGCCACCCTGCCGAGGAGGGGTATCATTGCCGGGGCATGCCTGCTCGTTTGCAGTGAAATGCCGCGGGACTTGCCGCGCTCCCTCGTGATGAGGCCGTTCCGCTCCAGCGCTGCGAGATGGCCTTCCACCCCGTTGGTGGACCGTATCCCGAACTTTTCCCCGATCTCGCGCATGGAGGGAGGAATCCCCCGCGAAGCGAGGGTTGTTTTAATAAAGTCATAGATTTCCTGCTGTCTTTCGGTGACTTTGCTTTTCATGAAAAAAATCTCCTTGAGCTACGAATTTCACGAATTATCACGAACAACAGCGTGATTTGCAGTGCTACAATTTTGGACTTCAAGGCCACTGGATCCCCGATAGAAGCGCTCGGGGATGACGATCTTTAAGATAAGTATTCCGCAATCCGAAATCCGCAATTCAGTACCTCCTGTCCCCCTCCGGCCGCCATGCCGGGGAGATGATCCGCTCGTGCCGGTACCGCTCGGTGAGCGTTCCCCAGGTCACGGTGAATTCGCCGTACCGGTCGTTGATGTCGTCCATGGCCTCTGCCACGAACGTGCGCTTGCGCTCATCGTCGAACAGGGGCATCTGCGCCATATGCTTCGTGAGCCCCGACACGCTTACGCCGACCAGCCGCACCGGCTGATCAAGCCGCATGTCCTGGAGTATCCCGCGGGCGGCGGCATACACATCCAGACCGTGGCTCACGGTATGGCGCAGCCTTTTCTGCCGGGAAAAGGTGTGGAAATCGGAATACCGGAGCGTGAGACTGACCGTATGCCCCTGATAGGAGCCGCGCCGGAGCCTGCGTCCCACTTTTTCAGAAAGCTGGAGGATGTGGCGCTCGATCATCGGGATGTCGCTGCAATCCTCGGTCAAGGTCATGCTGTGGCCCATGGATTTGCTTTCTTCCTCGTGCTGCGATGCGAGCGTCATGACCTCGTCGTCATCTATGCCGCGCCCCATGTCCCGGAGACGCTCGCCGACGACGCCGAACCGCGCCGTAAGCTTGTGAAGGGGCGCACGGCCGAGTTCCCCGCACGTGTGAATCCCCATTGCCGCGAGGGACCTGGTCAGGCTCGGGCCGATGCCGCAAAGTTCCTTTACGGGAAGTTCCGCAAGCACTTCTGCGACATCATCGGGCGAAATGAGCACGAGCCCGTCCGGCTTCTGCATGTCGCTCCCGAGCTTCGCAAGGAGTTTGTTCGGCCCGATGCCGATAGAGCAGGTGAGCCCTTGCTCGCTCCAGACCCGCTCCTTGATCCGGAGGGCTATCCGGACGGGATCGCCGAGGAGAGGCCCGCAGCCCGTCACGTCCAGAAAGGCCTCATCGATGGAGAAAAGTTCGACCTGCGGGGAAAAATCCCTCCAGATCCCGAGCAGTTCCTCGCAGGCATGGGAATACTTTGCCGGGTCCGCGGGCACGAGAATCAATGCCGGACATGCAGTTTTCGCCTCCCCGTACGTCATTCCGGTCTTGACGCCGAAGGCCCTCGCCTCGTAGGACGGGGAGAGGACCACGCCCCGGTGTTCGGACCCGATCACGGCCATAGCCTTGCCGCGAAGAGAGGGGTCCGCCCGCTGCTCGACCGAGGCGAAGAAGGCATTCATGTCGATGTGAAGAATCGTTCTCATTGCCTCCAGTATAGTGAACACTTGTTCACTTGTCAAGGGCCTTCCGGGGCCGCGGACTTATTCCGTATGCAAAGTAGACCGCGCGATAATCCTTCGAGATTCATTGACAAAACAGGGGCCTGTCGGGTACATTATAAGGACTTCAGCAATGACCGCGTCTCCCATCGACCAAAAATGAGGAACCCGCCCCCATGACAACCCGGCCTGGAATCGATCAAATGCTTATTCGTCTCGTCATTGTATTCCTGCTCCTGGCTCTCTGCCTCGGCCTGGCCGGGTACCTGTATTACGACAACCAGCATGAACGCCTCAAAAAGGACATCCAGTACGAACTCTCGGCCATCACCGACCTGAAGGTCATCCAGATCAATTCCTGGCGGAGAGAGCGGCTCGGAGACGCGAACGGCATCACTCAAACCGGTTTTGCCGCGGCCCGCGCGCAGCAGTTCATAAGCAATCCCGGAACGCCCGGATTGCGGGAGGATATCCTTGCCTGGATGCGGTCTTTTCAAGATGTAAGCGACTACCAAAGCATCCTCCTCATTGACGTCACGGGCAGGGTTCTGCTGGCGACGGAGGAAAAAGGATCAGCGCTGGAGCCGGAAGAGAAGGATGCCATTCGACAGGCTCTCCGAAACCGGCAGGCAATCATTTCCGACATTCAACGGTCGGCCGTCGTGGATTACGCTCACATCGATCTCGTAGCACCGCTCTTTGTCCGCAGCGGGAAAACGCAGGCGCCCGTAGGCGCTCTCCTCTTGAGGATCGATCCCGAGCATTTTCTCTACCCCCTCGTCCAGACGTGGCCCACGCCGAGCAAGAGCGCGGAGACACTGCTCCTCCGGAGAGAGGGAAATGAAGCCGTCGTGCTGAATGAATTGCGCCACAAAAAGGACACGGCACTGAGCATCCGCGTCCCTCTCGGCGCGAAACCCGGGCTGGCGGACCTCCTTGATCGAGGAGAGAAGGGAACTATCGAGGTCACGGACTACCGCGGTGTCCCGGTGCTTGCGGCTGTTCAGCCGATGGCCGGAGTACCGTGGTTCCTTGTCTCCAAAATCGATCAGGAGGAAATATACGCGCCCCTGCGCGAACGGACCATATTCCTGCTGGTCGTGTTCGTCCTCCTCATCTCGGCCGCCGGCCTCTCCATCGTCTTCTGGTGGCGTCAGAAAAGCGCCGAGTACCTGCGAAAACAGTATGAATCGGAACTGCTGCACCGAACGCTGTCTCAGAAATATTTCAATCTCAGTCAGTATGCGAACGATATCGTCATGCTCATCGATTCCGAGGGCAACATCACCGAGGCCAACAATCGGGCGGTGACGGCCTACGGGTATACGCGTGATGAACTGCTCCGGATGAACATCAGGGACCTCCGACCCCCGGAAACGCACCACGAGATCGCGGCCCAGATGCAGCGCGTGCGGGAGCAGAACGGGTCCCTTTTCGAGACCGTGCACCGGCGAAAAGACGGCGCGAGCTTTCCCGTTGAAATAAGCGCCAGGTACATTGACGTGGACGGCACAAATTACTATCAAAGCATCATCCGCGACATCACCGAGCGCAAGCAGGCGGAGGCCTCACTCATCCAGGAAAAAAACAAATCGGATGCGATCATCGCGGCCATGGGCGACGGGATCAGCATCCAGGACCGGGAGTTCAAAGTTCTGTATCAGAACCAGGTCCACAAGGGCCTGATCGGCGACCAGGCGGGGAAATTCTGTTACGATGTCTATTCACACAAAGACGCTGTCTGCGAGGACTGCCCGGTGGCGGAGTCATTCAAGGACGGCAGGGTCCATACCGTCGAACGAAGCGTCGGCTCCGACGATGGAATTCATCACCTTGAAGTAACGTCTTCTCCGCTCAGGGACGAGACAGGAATCATCATTGCGGGGATTGAAGCGGTCAGGGACATCACCGCCCGCAAGCAAGCCGCGGTACGGCTGACGAAATTAAACGAGTGTCTTCTCAGTTTTGGATCGGACCCGAACGAGAACATCAACCGGCTCGTTGCGCTCTGCGGGGAACAGCTCGGCGCGACCTGCGCGCTTTACAACCGCCTGGAAGGGGATTATTTACACGCGCTGGGGCAATGGAACACCCCCGCGGATTTCAATCCCATTGACAAGCCGGAGGGGCACATCTGCAACGATATAATCAAGGCGGGAAAAAACGACGTCTGCGTCATCCGCGACCTTCCCGTCACGTCGTACGCGAAAACGGACCCGAACGTGGTCCGCTACGGTCTTCAGACGTATATCGGCAAGGGGGTGTCCTTCGGCGGGTCCTTTGTCGGCTCTCTTTGCGTCGTTTATCAGTTTGACCGCGTCCCGGCCGGGGATGAGTTGGAATACCTCGCCATCGTGGCTTCCGCCATTGGCGTCGAGGAAAACCGGAACGGGGCGATAAGAGCCCTGTCCGAGAGCGAGCACCGCTATAAGCGGCTCGTAGAGACCGTCACGGACTACCTCTACACCGTTGACGTGGAAAGCGGCCGCCCCGTCGCCACCCATCATGGACCGGGGTGCGTTTCCGTGACCGGATACACGTCCGAGGAATACCAGGCCGACCCGGACCTGTGGTTCCGGATGGTCCACGAGAACGACCGCAGCCTCGTTTTGGAATGCGCGGAGAGTATCCTCGCCGGCGATGCGGTCCCCCCCTTCGAGCACCGGATCATCCATAAAAACGGCTCGCTGCGCTGGGTAAGGAACACGCCGGTGGCGCGCTATAGCGGAGCAAGCCGCCTGAATGCCTATGACGGCCTCATCACCGACATCACGCAGATCAGGCTGCTGGAAAACCAGCTTCGGCAGGCCCAGAAGATGGAGGCGGTGGGCCAGCTGGCCGGCGGCGTGGCCCATGACTTTAATAATATTCTGACGGCCATTATCGGCTACGCCAATCTCCTGCTGATGAAGATGCCCGGCGCCGATGCCGGCCGGACCTATGTTGAGCATATCCTTTCCTCGTCCGAGCGGGCCGCGCACCTCACGCACAGCCTCCTCGCCTTCAGCAGAAAACAGATCATCGACCTCAGGCCGGTCAAGGTGCACGACGTGATACGGAGGGTCGAAAAGCTTCTGGTCCGCGTCATCGGCGAGGACATTGAATTCAAAACCAGGCTCTGCGACCTTGATCTGGCCGTCCTTGCCGACAGCATCCAGATCGAACAGGTGCTCATGAACCTGGCGACCAACGCGCGCGATGCCATGCCGAACGGCGGGACGATGCTGGTCGAAACGGACCTCTACGAAGTGGGCGAGGAATTCGTCAGGGCCCATTCCTACGGCAGACCCGGCCGGTACGTCCTTATCTCCGTGGCAGACAGCGGCACAGGCATGGATGAAAAGGTGCGGAACAGGATCTTTGAGCCCTTTTACACGACCAAGGAGGTGGGCAAGGGAACCGGGCTCGGGCTTGCCATGGTCTACGGCATCATCAAGCAGCATAATGGCTATATCGACGTCTACAGCGAACCGGGCCGGGGTACCATCTTCAAGATTTACCTGCCCGTTATCGCCCTGGCCGCCACGGTACAAGACGAACAAAAGAGCGGTGACATCCCGAGGGGAACGGAAACGGTGCTGCTGGCGGAGGACGACGGCACGGTGCGGGCGCTGTCCAGGCGCGCGCTCGAGGACTTCGGTTACAAGGTCATCGAAGCCGTTGATGGAGAGGACGCGGTCCGCAAGTTCACGGAGAACAGGGACAACGTTGACCTGCTGGTGCTCGACATTATCATGCCGAAAAAAAACGGAAAAGAAGCCTACCGGGAGATAAAGAACATACGGCCCGGGATCAAGGCGCTGTTTACGAGCGGGTACACGGCCGATGTTGTGAACAAAAGAGGGATCATGGAAACGGGAATGGATTTCCTCGCCAAACCCAGCACACCCGGCGTTTTTCTGAAGAAAGTGAGGGAGGTGCTGGACAAATAAAATTGCGGATTGCAGATTGCGGATTTCGGATTGAAAAAAGAACGAAGCAGAGGAAGATTCCCGGTTTGTTTTTCATTCCGCAATCCGCGTTCCGCATTGACTCTACCGGTCCAGGCCTTTACCCTTCAAATACTCGCCGAATTTCATGTCCAGCTTCATAATGTGGGCCACGATCCAGTCCACCACCACCTGGTTCGTGGTCGCAGACAGGTCGTAGGAACTGACCTGAAAACGCGGCAGCGACGCCTGCTCCTTCAACTCAGCGAGGGCGGCGAGGTATTTCCTGTGGTCCTCGCGCTGCTCTTCGAGCCCCCCGTAGTGCGTCTCGAACATGTGCTTTTCCTCTTCCGAGAAGTGGACCCGCGCGTAATCATCGAGAAACTTGATCGTCCCGTCAATCTCCGATTTGCAGCGGTGCTGCTTGATCGCGAGTACAAGGTTGTTGATCCGCTTGAACAATTCCTTATGCTGGCTGTCGATGGTGCTGACGCCCGTGGCCAGCTTCTCCGTCCATTCCATGTCGCAATCTCCTTGCAATGCTTCGGATGATCGTCGCGTGTCGTAATTTTATCAGTCCGGCGCAACCATTGTCAATAAGCAATATCATGCTCATCCAGCCGGGCTCAGCCGTAAAGGCCTTGCATTTGACAGCGCGAGGGAAAAGCGTTAAGTTTACCCATATGAAAAAAGCGGTCGAAATATACAAGCTCCTTCCCAAAACCAACTGCGGAAGGTGCGGCACGGCAAGCTGTTTCGGGTTCGCCGCAAAGCTGGCCACGCGCCAGGTGACGGCCGACGAATGCCCGTTGATGACGGATGAAGCGCGCGAAACGCTGCGTGATGAAGACGGCGGGCGGCATGACTCGCCCGGTACGGTTTACGAGCAGGCGCTGCAGTCGCTCAAACCGAAGGTCGCGGCGCTCGACTTCTCCCGCGTGGCGCAATCATCCGGTGCGATCCTGCGGGGACCGGACTGCCTTGAGCTCATGTTCCTGAACGAACATCACACCGTTACGAGAGACTGCATCCTCGATTCCACTGGAAGGGAGCCCCTGCCCTTTTTATCGATCCTGATTTACAATCACCTCTGCATGCCCGACCCTCCCGCCCCTTCGGGAGAATGGATCACCTTCAGCTCGGTCCCCGCATCTAATGCCAAAGACAAGGCATGGGCCGGCCATGTGGAAGAAGTGATTGCAAAGCATTTTGCCGGGAATATCGACGGGCTGAGGAAGGCCTGCGAAAAGTTCGGCGGCAGGTTGGCGGACATCAAGGGCAGCCATGACGCGGCTTACGAATTCCGCTTCTTCCCCCGCTATCCGGTTCTGCTATTGTTCTATGATGCGGTGCAGGAGGAGGACTTCCCGGCGCAGGTGAAACTGCTCCTGGACCGGAACGTGGACAGATACCTGGACATCGAATCAATCGTCGTGCTGGGAGAGGAGTTCGCAGGAAGGCTGACGGGGTGATACAATTGCGGATTGCGAATTGCGGATTGCGGAATAAAAACTGCCGTTCCCGACAAATATTTTATGTTCCCGTCCTGGCCGGCGCTCGGCGAAGGGATGACTTACTGAACAACAATTTCGTAAATATCTCCTACGATGATGTCGGCAACGAATAGATTTCCTTGCTCATCCTCGCCGAACGTGGAGATCGTGAGCAGGGTGTCCAGAAGCAGCTTGTTGGTCCAGATGTCTCCTTCTTTTCTCAGCCCCCAGATCCGGCCGCTGCACAAGTCCCCGTAAATATAGACGCCTCGCAGACCGGGAAATTTCTGCCCCCGGTAAACAAATCCGCCGGTAACGGAACATCCGTCTGCACCATGGCTGTATTCCCAAACGGGAAGCACAAGGCCCACTTGGCTGCAGCCGGCAGCATTGAAGCAATGCAGGCCTTCTATGATGTTCCAGCCGTAATTTTCCCCGCCAGTGCTGGAAACAGGCTGCACGTTCACTTCCTCGAATGAGCTTTCTCCTACGTCGGCGATGTACAAGTCGCCTGTCTCCCGGTCGAAGGAAAAGCGCCAGGGGTTCCGCATGCCAAGGGCCCAGATTTCGGGAAGGAAACCAGGCGCATTGACAAAGGGGTTGCCGGGAGGGATGGCATACGGGACGGCGCTGGATTCGACGTCGATCCTGAGCATCTTGCCGAGCAGCGTCCCCGGCGATTGGGCGTTGTTTTGCGGATCACCGCCGCCTCCCCCGTCTCCCATGCCGACATAGAGAAATCCGTCGGGACCAAAGGCGAGCTGCCCGCCGTTGTGGTTCGCGAAAGGCTGCGCAACGGTGAGGAGCTGCTCTGCGGTTGCCGGGTTTGCGATGTCGGGGTCCGCGCCCAGCCGGTACCGTGCCACCACGGTGTCGCCAATAACACCAGAAAAACCCGTGTAATCCACGTAGAACCTGCCGATTGCGGAGAAATTAGGAGGAAAAGCCACGCTGAGGAGTCCCTGTTCTCCGCCGGATTTAACGATAGCGGATATGTCCAGAAAGGGCGTTCCCTCAACAACTCCGTTCCTGATGATTTTAATGACACCGCCCTGCTCAACAACGAACAGTCGGCCGCTGCCGTCTCCCGCATGGGTTACATGACCGGGCTGCGCAAAGCCGCCTGCGATTCTGACAAGAGATATTTGCGGGATCTCCGGCAAGGAGTTGGATGCATTCTCGTTACAGGCAGTAATGAAAGGAATTGCTGCACCGAGAAGCAGCACAAGGAGGGAAAATCGCGCGCATATGCGGAACGTCGATACTTTCGTCATCATGGCATCAACCTTCACTTCTTCGGTCACGTATTGCCGGGGAATGCTGAGTGGTCATATAAATAAGTATAGCACGGAGGCCGGAGGGAATAATGCAATGCGGAGCGCGGAACTCGAAATGCAAGTCGTCATTCCCGCGAAAGCGGGAATCCAGAGATTGAATCCCTGCTCATTTGCTTACGGCATGAATCAAATACTCCACATTCCCGTCCTGCCCCGTGATCGGAGATGGGATCACGCCCTTCACCTCGAGTCCTGCCTTGCGGATAAACTCGACAATCCTTTCAATGGCAGCCTTACGTGCGGCCTCGTCGCGCACGATCCCACCCTTGCCAACCCGCTCCCGCCCAACCTCGAACTGCGGCTTTATCAGGGCGACGATCTCCGCATCAGCCTTGAGCAGGTTCAGGATCGGCGGTATCACCTTTTCCAGGGATATGAACGAGACGTCGATGACCGCAACATCTGCTCGCTCTGGGATGACCGACGGTTCCATCTCGCGGATGTTCGTGCGCTCGACGACCACGACGCGCGGGTCCTGCCTGAGCTTCCAGGCCATCTGTCCGTAGCCCACGTCGATGGCATAGACCTTTTTGCAGCCGTGCTGAAGGAGACAGTCGGTGAATCCGCCGGTTGAGGCGCCGATGTCGAGGGCGGTCTTGCCCTCTACAAAGACATGGAATTCCCTCAATGCCGCTTCAAGCTTCAGCCCCCCGCGGCTCACATACCGGAGCGTTTCGCCGAGGATGCGTATCTCCGCGTCTTCCGGAACAAGCGCGCCGGCCTTGTCCCGCTTTTGCCCGTTCACGAGGACCTGGCCGGCGATAATTATTGCCTGCGCCTTCTCCCGGCTTTCGGCCAGGCCCCGCATTGCCAGGAGGCGGTCAAGACGGACTTTGCCGGCTCTCTTGTTTTTTTGTCCGGATACCGGATCATGATCTGTCATATGAGATGCCATTGTCTGATGCGAGCGTACCAGAAGCGGCCGGCGCTGTCAATCGCGCGATGATACTGAACAATTCGTTGACGTATCCTGTGGTCTTGGCTAAACTAAAATAGGAAGCAGGTGTCTGAAACGAAAATGTCCAATATCATCGCAGGGAGGTCGTGCATATGAAAAAACCGGCTGTATTTATGTTTTTCCTCACGCTGGTGGTGACACCGTGCTCCGATATATACTCCGCCACGCTCGACTGCGCCGGAGGGATCATCTCTGACGGCAATACGCGCGCGGACGTGATTGCAAAATGCGGCGAGCCTGACTGGAAGGACTCGCACGACGAAGAATTTATCGAAAGGTTCGACCAGGGCGTAAGACGAAAAATTTTTGTCACCGTTGAAGAGTGGACATACAATTTCGGTCCGAACCAGTTCACCCGCATTGTCACGCTTAAAAACGGCAGGGTCACGGACATCCGCACCGGGAAATACGGGTACAGCAAAGACGCAAAACCCTCTCAACGTGAATGCAGCGAACAGCTTGTATCCGTCGGCGACCGGACGAGCGATGTTGTCGTGAAATGCGGAGAACCGGCGTGGAAGGACATCCGGCAGGAAGAATTCGGGGAGAACATCGCCGGCGGACAGGCGCGCAAAACATTCGTGACGATAGAGGAATGGACCTATAACCTGGGCCCCAACCGCTTTGTGCGCATATTCACGTTCAGGAACGGAAAACTCGTGGATATCAGGACCGGCGGATACGGGTATGAGATGAAGCAGGAGGAAAAAGCAAAGCCGTTGGATTCCCGATGAAGTTACCCCGGAATTGGGGTATCCTTTTGTTTAACCTACCCCAGGATATTGAAACCATATCCCCGATAGAACCACTCGGGGATGACAAAAAATGTTAAAAAAGCCGTCATTCCCGAAGGTTTAATCGGGAATCTGGTGTTTCATTTTCATTCCGTAATCCGCAATTTTTTACCCGTCTTTCATCTTCAGACTCGCAACCGGCGCCACCGCCTTCAGGCGGGACTTTTCGATGAACTCCTTGACCGACGCATATACACCGTCCGCGTCCAGGCCGTATTTCCGGCGGAGCACGTTCTGGGCGCCGTGCTCGATATAGGCGTCCGGAAGACCGATGCGGAGCGTTTTGGTCCCCGTGATGCCCTTCGCGTCGAGACATTCGAGCACCGCGCTCCCGAAGCCGCCCAAAAGCACGTGTTCCTCCGCCGTGATCAGCCTGCCGGTCCTCTTCGCCAGAGAAATGATCCGCTCTTCATCGAGCGGCTTCACGAACCGGGCGTTCACGACCGCCACGGAAATCCCCTCCTCCGCAAGCCGCTTGGCGGCCTCAATGGACGCGCAGACCATGTTGCCGATGGCGATGATGGCCGCATCGCTGCCGTCCTTCACCAGCTCCGCCTTGCCGATCGGAAGGCGCTTCAGTTCCTGGTCCATGGGTACGCCGCAGCCGGTCCCGCGGGGATAACGCACCGCCGTGGGGCCGGGATGCTCGACAGCGGTCCTGATCATGTGCTGAAACTCATTTTCGTCCTTGGGCGCCATCACCACCATGTTCGGGACGTGGCGGAGGTATGCGATGTCGAACACGCCGTGATGTGTCGGGCCGTCCTCGCCCACGAGTCCCGCGCGGTCGAGCGCAAGCGTGACCGGAAGGTTCTGGAGGCAGAGGTCATGCACGACCTGGTCATAGGCGCGCTGGGTAAATGTGGAGTAGATGGCCGCCACGGGATGGAGCCCCTCCACTGCCAGCCCGCAGGCGAACGTGACGCCGTGGGACTCGGCGATGCCGACGTCGAAAAAACGGCCGGGATAGTGTGCGGCGAACTTGTCAAGCCCCGTGCCCTCCGACATGGCCGCGGAGATGGCGACGACCTTGTCGTTCTCCTCGGCAAGCTTGATCATGGTCTGGCCGAATACTTCGGTATAGCTCATGATGGCTTGTTTTTTGGCAATGGCCTTTCCGGTCTTCGGGTCAAAGGGCGGCGTGCCGTGATACTGGGATGGGCTGCATTCCGCGAACTCACAGCCTTTCCCCTTTTTGGTGATCACATGGACCAGGACGGGCCAGGTGTAGTCCTTGATGTTCTGGAAGGTCTGGAGCAGGTGGTCTATATTGTGTCCGTCGAGGGGCCCGACATACTGAAACCCGAGGTCCTCGAACAGCATGCCGGGCACCATCAGGCCCTTGAGGGAATCCTCGGCCCTCTTGGCCAGGTTGAACATGGACTCGCCGACCCGGGGAATGCCCTGCAGGAAGTGCTTGGCATCCTGGCGCAGCTTGGTGTAAAAGTGGCCCGTCATCTTCCTGCTGAGGTACGACGAGAGCGCCCCCACGTTCGGCGAGATGGACATCTCGTTGTCATTCAGGATCACCACGAGGTTCTTCTTGAGATGCCCTGCCTGGTTCATGCCTTCGAAGGCGAGCCCGGCTGAGATCGAACCGTCGCCGATCACGGCGATCACGCGGTAGTCCCCGCCCTGGATGTCCCGCGCCGCGATCATGCCGAGTGCGGCCGATATGGAGGTGCTGGCGTGGCCCACGTCGAAATGGTCGCAGGGGCTTTCCTCGCGCTTGGGGAATCCGCTGAGGCCGCCGTGCTGGCGCAGCGTGGGAAACTGCGCCCGCCTGCCGGTCAGGATCTTGTGCGCGTAGGCCTGATGGCCCACGTCCCAGACGATGCGGTCCTTCGGCGTGTCAAAGGCGTAGTGCAGGGCGATGGTCAGGTCAACGACCCCGAGGCTCGGGGCGAGATGGCCGCCGGTCTTCGATACTACATCGATGATCTCCTGTCGGATCTCGGACGCGAGCTTCGGCAGCTCTTCCGGGGGAAGGTTCCGAAGGTCTTGCGCGCTACTTACGTTGTCGAGAAGCATGGGTACCTCATGAAAAAATTAAAACATCAAAGTAGATGAACTCGTAAAAAGTCGGAGATAACCTCTATCGGTGTCATTCCGGCTTGCCTGCGCCCAGCGGTTTCGAGCGAAGCGTAGTGCAGGGTGTCCGGAATCCTTCCTTCTCAGTGCGTTATGCTGCGCTACGATTCCCCCCGGCTTTAAGCATGCCGGGGCAGGCTATGAACCAGCGGGAATGACGACCTTTGACGAATGTATCAAATTTAATTAACCCTGTTCACAATGTATTTCGCCAGCTCCCGGAGCGGGTCGGCCCTGCGGTCGAAGCCCTTGAGAGAATGAATCGCCTTGTCCGCGACCTCGCTGGCCCGGCGGCGCGACTCTTCGAGGCCGTAGAAACCCGGAAAGGTCTTCTTGCCTTTCTTGAGATCGCTGCCCACGTCCTTGCCAATCTCTTCCTTCGTGCCGGTGATGTCCAGGATGTCGTCGGCGATCTGGAAAGCGAGGCCGACCATCTCCCCGTAATGGGTCAATGCCAGGAACTGCCGCTTGCCGGCCTTCGCGTACAGTGCCCCTACTCGCACTGACGCTCGAATGAGCGCCCCGGTCTTGTGGGTATGGATGTATTCAAGCGTCGGAAAGTCAATGTCCTTCCCTTCTGATTCCATGTCCACGACCTGCCCGCCCACCATGCCGTAGACGCCCGAGGAAGTCGAGATTTCCCTGATTATGGCAAGAAGCCTGTTCGCGGGAATGGCCTTCAAGCGGCGGGGATCGGACAGGGCTTCGAACGCCATGTTCAAAAGTCCGTCGCCCGCGAGGATCGCAAGGGCCTCGCCGAACTTTTTATGACACGTCGGTTGACCGCGCCTGAAATCGTCATTGTCCATCATGGGAAGATCGTCATGGATCAGCGAGTAGGTATGGATGAGTTCCAGCGAACCAGCGATGGGCAGAAGGTCCGCGGTCCTGGCGCCGAGGGCCTCGGCCGAGGCGACGGCCAGAATGGGCCGCACCCGTTTGCCGCCTGCAAACAGGCTGTAGCGCATGGCCTCGTGGACCGACGGCGGAAACGTCCTGGCCGGCGGCACGAGTTTTTCGAGCGATTTGTCGACGATGTCTTTTTTCTTCGCGAGATAGAGTTTGATGTCCATAGGTACACCCGTGAATAGTGAGAAGTAATGAGTGAGGGGAACGCGGTTTTTCCCTGCGCTTCACTTTTTACCTATTACTTATTACTTCCTTTATTTTCTTACTCCGCTTCACCTTCTTCGAACGGCTGCGCAGTCACATTCCCGGCCTTGTCCTTGAGCAGAATTTCCACCTTCCGCTCGGCCTCTTCGAGCCGGCTGTTGCAGATGCGGGACAGTTTGATCCCTTCCTCGAACAGCTTCAGGGACTGCTCAAGCGGAAGGTCGCCCTTCTCCAGCTCCTGCACGATCTCCTCGAGCCGCGCCAGAGCAGCCTCGAATTTTTTTTCCGCCATGGCCTGATATACCTCATTGCGCGGCCGGAATTCGGCCGCAGAGCGACATTATATACGGAGAATCAGAGGAAAATCAAGGTAAATTGAGGAACTTAGCTGTTTACACCTGGATGGGGCCTGAGGGTCCGCTGCCGGGTCCGTCAACCTCATCCGATAACCAGCGCCACCTGCAGGAGCAGAAACATAAGCATGAGATAGTTGGAATTAAATCTATAAATCGTGTCGCTTTGCGCATTGGATACGCTTCCGGAATCATCTTTGAACCAAACATACACTCTTTTTTGACCGGCGGCCTCGCTCATGGCATATTCGACATCGTTAGAATATACCTTAGCAGCGGGAAATTTCGTCCAACCCGGGTCCGATGCGTCCGGCGTCGCCGGACTTTCGGACACAAAATATCCGGTCACGCCTTTTTCGCTCTTCGCGGATATTGACAGCTTGACGATTTTCTTGTCGGTAAAATATGCGCCGCGCCAGTTAATGAAGCCCAAAGGGGTGGTATTGACCGGCGGCACTCTGATCTCCCAGGCATACCGTGCGGGTGATGTGTCCTCATTCCCGAGATCATCGATCGCCTTGACCATGAACGTGTGGCTTTCTTCCGCGAGCCCTGTATACGTTTTCGGGGAGGAGCAGGAGGAATAACCGCCGCCATCAAGCGCACACTGGAATGTCGCCCTGGACTTCCGGGACGTAAAACTGAAACTCGCGGCCGTTGCACTAGTAGGGTTGGAGGGCTGACTCGTGATGGCCGTTCCGAATGGCGCTGTGTCAATGGTCCACGTATACCGGGCAGGGGCCGGGTCGATATTGCCGACCGCGTCGGCCGCCGCGACGGTAAAGGCATGGGAACCTGCCGCAAGCCCGGTATAGTTCATCGGGCTGGCACAGACCGCGAAGGCCCCGCCATCGATCCGGCATTGAAATGTCGATCCCGTCTTCGTGGAAGAAAAGCCGAAACTGGCCGAGGTCGAGTTGGTCCGAATGAGCGGCTGACTCGTGATGGCGGTACGGGGAGGCGTAGTGTCTATTGCCCAGAAAAAACTCGCGGGATCCGGGTCGGAGTTGTTGGCCCTGTCAATCGCCTTCACGGTGAATGTATGAGACCCCTCGGGAAGTCCTTCATACGACATTGTACCGGTACAGGCGGAATACTCTCCGCCATCGAGCCGGCATTGAAATGTTGATCCCGCCTTCGTGGAAGAAAAGCCGAACAAGGCCGAGGTCGAGTTCGTCGGATGAGAAGGATGACTGGTGATCGTCGCATGTGGCAGCGTGGTGTCGAGAACGATGGAACCGCTTTTTACCCGGGACAGGCGTCCCAGCGAGTCCTTGAACCAGACGTATATCTTTTTTTCCCCGTCGCCTTTGCTCAGGGTATAGGGAACGTCGGCTCCGTAGGATGCCGTGGAGGGGATTGCCACCCAACCCGCCTTGAGCAGAGCGGGTTTCTCCGGGCGCTCAGAAATATAGTAGCCCGCGACGCCGGTTTTTTTCTCAGCCGATATCGCAAGCGAAACCGCGGTTGAATTCGTCATTGCCGCGCCGTTATTGATAAACTGAGCGACTGTCGTATTGACCGGGGGTTCGGCATCGACCATGATGCTCCAGGGAGGGGACCATTCGCCGCTGCTCTTGAAGGCATCCGTGGCCTTTACCCGCCAGAAGTACGTGCGCGATGCCAGAGCGACGGCTGTTTCATACGATGCAGACGCGGTGGTGGTATCGATGGCTGTCGTGCCGAATTTGGGGTTATCCGAGACCTGTATCCGGTACGTGGCCGCGCCGGATGCGCCCGCCCAGGTAAAACGAACGCGTCCGGTCGGAAGCATTTCCTCATTGGCCGGCGCTGCAAGGGCCGGAGTAAACGGCTGGGCTGCGATGGTTCCGGCAGCGGTGGTCTGGCGATAGGCGATCGTTATCCCGTTTTCTTCCCCCCGATACAGCACCTCGCCGGCGGCATTTTTGCCGATGACAACGAGCCGGATATTCGCAGCCGCGGGGATGTTGTTAAGCGTGCTCACGGGGTTGGAACAATTCCAGAGGGCTGACGCGAGTTTTGCCTTGGACTGCCGGTATAACGTCGCCTCGACGGCGCTGATGTTGCCGGCTTCGCAGGTGATCGGCGCAAGTGACGGTTCGGCATATTGAGCCGTGGACCCCTCTTTGGACCGCAGAGAGCTGATCGTCTGACCCTGCCATTGCACGTCGAACGACAGGGAGCCGACATTCTCGTTTTCACTTTCGCTGCAACCGGCAAAGGACAGAAGGGCCGACACCGTCTTCGTGCTCCCGCTTCCCGCCCCCCGGGCCCGGAAAATCTTCAATTTCCCTTCCGAAGCCCCGCTCTTGACGCACCCGGCGATGTTGCCTCCTTCGACGCTCAGGATGGCGCGAACGCATTGGCACCACTGTGTCCGGGGTATCTCTACGACGACTCTGGCTTGCCCGGAGGGCTGCGTCGCCGCGGGCCGGTCATCATTCATTGCCGGTTGGCTCAAGGATTTGTTTTCTTCGACCGGGCCCGGGCTCCCGGCCTCCTCGGCCCGAACTCGCGCGGGCAATATGAAGGAAATCAGCATCAGTATGAGGATGACTTTTTTCATATTCACCGACGGCCCCCTTGACTCATTTCTCAGTGACATAACGAAAGGCGAAACACATGACAACACGGATAGGTCGGCGAGGCCAGGTCGGACCAAGCTAACCTGTTGCGTTCCGTTAGTCCTGAGCTCACCGCAGGGTAAACGGAACGTTTTCCAACAACCTGTCTAAGGCAATAAATAGATCTTTCACATCATCGCCGCAGTATTTCAGGTAGTTGCCTTGTTCCGCCCCAGCCCATGAGGATCGGCTGCAAGGGGAAATGGAGAAAGGAGAGAAAGGGGTAAAACTGATCATGCTACTTTACTTCCTGTAACTCTACTTTGACGTCAAAGCCCAGCCTGTGGAGAAAGTCGTAACAGTCGTCCCAGGTCAAGCCAAATTCGCGGACATCGGCGAGACCGATCCGGCCAAGAATATCCCTGATCAATCCGAGGTCCTTTTCCTCCAAGTCGGCTTCCTGCATCATTTCCTCCGCCCACGCGACCAGCGCGGCCAGATCGATCTGTCTGTTGATATATTGAAGGAGTTTATCCACCAGTATTTTTCTTGTAACTATCATCATGATTATTCCTCTATTATTCCTTCGCTATCTGCTCATGACCTTTGTCGACGGGAAACTTGTGATGAATTTCCACCAGAACACTTTTTTCATTGTATATTTCCTGAAAAAATCTGGTCGTTTCCTCGTCCGCATTGACTTCTTTCACATATCGCGCCTTCCAACCATGGCGGCCCGGCACGACGTGAGAATAGCGACGACCGCCATTCTCCAATTCTTCCCATGATGCATATTTCTTTTCATTAATTCGTCGCCTGTTCGCAGCAGTCATGTATGAACATTATAGCAAACCGCGCAGCCTAATCAAGCCTTATTTGCCCGCCGACTGGCAGGGTGAAAACAAATGGCAGGCTCAAGCGGCCTGCCTGTGTGTGAAGTTCGTCGGACAACGGGGTGATGTGCTTGCCTCGCACTGATTATTCTGGTTTTACATGCCGTTCAGTGTGCACGACGAGCAGAAGGTTCACCTTGGAATGTCCAACGGCCCCCTTGGCTCATTTCTAAAGGACAGGCTCTATTTGATGATTAATTCCGATTCCCTGAATTCCTTCGAATATTCATTTCCATCGCCACTCAGCATTTGCACGGACGCCTCAATGGTAAGCTGGCCCGCGCCGGCCGGTATGTCCATGACGATGAGCTCAGGCAGGCGCCCGGTCAAGGTAATCGCGTGCGATTGATGCAGGCTGAAGCAGTGGATGGTATTTCCCTTGTATTCGCAGCGCCAGCGCCCGGGCAGGCAGGAATGCACCAGCCGGCCTTGAGACGTTTTCACCTTGACGCCCGAGACCTTTTCGCCCGGGCTCAAAGAAAAGGCAGGGAACCTGATCGAAAGCGATCGGCCCTGTCCCGGATTTTCCAAGGCAAACGAAGCAGAGATTCCGGCAAGGAGAACAATGAGAAACAGGATGTGCTTCAAAAGCGTTTTTGTACAATTCATTTCTGCTCTCCTTTTCCTTTTATCATTCAATCTGCTGGGTAAGGTTAAACATTCTGCCAACCTGCACGTTGATCTTATTGACTTAGCTTTGCACTCGCAAGCCGGTTAAGGTTGACCCCGGCTTCGGCGGCCTGAATTGTCGGCTTCTGATGTTGCACCCGTTGCGTCGTGGGAATCCGACATCCCACCTTTCTGGCGCCCTAACGCGCTTCGCCACAACATCCGCCTCCTTGATCTCTTCCGGTCTTCGGTCGTCTCGGCCACGACCCGGAATCGTTTCGCCTCTCTCGCAGATTTACCGGAACCGTCCAAGCATAGCTACCCCACGAACAAGGTCTTCAATCCCTCGTGGACCGCGGCGTCATGTTGTTTTTTGTCGGAGGTAACGAACGTGAGCTCGATACCGGTGCCATTCCTGAATATCAGGGCTGAAGATATATGGATGGCGTCCATGGCCCTGGCAACGGAACGCACGGTGATTTCCTCAGCCATTCCAAGAACCTCATCGGTGCCCCGGACCGTCTC
>JAXIPA010000208.1:0-8017 GCA_045403145.1 Nitrospirota bacterium
ACGAAGGCCTCTTGGAGAAGAACGCGCAGGATACCAAGTCCGGCGCGGGCCAGTACTTCACTCCCCGTCCTTTGATCCAGGCCATGGTCGACGTGGTCCAGCCGAAGCCGAAAGAGACCGTCTGCGATCCTGCGTGCGGGACCGGCGGGTTTCTCTTAGCCGCGCACGATTACGTGGTAAAGCACAATCCGAACATGAGCGCCGACGAGAAGCGCAAGCTCAAAGGCTCGACCTTCAAGGGCTGGGAGCTGGTCCAGAGCACTGCCCGGCTCTGCGCCATGAACCTGATGCTCCACAGCATCGGGACGGACAAGGACCTTCCGATCATCGTTTCGGACTCTCTTGCCGCAGACCCCGGAGACCGGTTCGATATCGTGCTGACAAATCCTCCCTTCGGCAAGAAGAGCAGCACCACCATTGTTGCCGAGAACGGCAAGGTATCACGGGAAACCGATATCATCGAGCGCGAGGACTTCTGGGCTACGACGTCCAACAAACAGCTCAACTTCATCCAGCATGTCAAGACTCTTTTAAAACAGAACGGCCGCGCGGCGGTTGTCGTGCCGGATAACGTCCTGTTCGAAGGCGGGGCAGGGGAGACGGTCAGAAGAAAGCTCCTGCAGGAGTGCGACGTGCATACGCTCCTGCGCCTGCCCACAGGCCTGTTCTACGCGCAGGGGGTCAAAGCGAACGTGCTGTTCTTCGACAAAAAGCCGGCAAGCGAAACGCCCTGGACAAAGAAGCTCTGGATCTACGATCTCCGGACGAACATGCACTTCACGCTCAAGACGAACTCCCTCCAGCGCTCCGACCTCGACGAGTTCGTGAAATGCTATAACCCTGAGGATCGACATCATCGTAAGGCTACGTGGAAGCCTTCCCCCTCACCTCAGTCCTCTCCCACGAGGGGAGAGGAAGTAAAAAATAAGCGCAAAACAAGTGACGCGGAAGCTAAAAATGAAGGCCGCTGGCGGTCGTACAACTATGACGAACTCGTAAGCCGAGACAAGGCCAGCCTCGATATCTTCTGGCTCAAGGATGAATCCCTCGAAGCCTCCGACAACCTGCCCGATCCCGACGTCATCGCCCAGGAGATCGTGGAAGACCTGGAAGCTGCGCTGGAGCAGTTTAGGGAGATTGTATCTGACTTAGCCTCACGCGGAGCCGCGGAGAGCGCGGAGAAAATATCGTGATGTCAGAAAAGAATCCGCATGTCATTGTCATAGCCGGCCCGAACGGGGCCGGGAAATCAACGACAGCGCCGTCGCTTCTCAAGGGGACGCTGGGAGTGACGGAGTTCGTGAATGCCGACGTCATTGCCCAGGGGCTCTCGGCGTTCCAGCCGGAGAGTGCGGCGTTCCATGCAGGCCGGGTCATGCTGGAGCGGCTGCACTACCTTGCGAAGGAGCGCGTTGATTTCGCCTTTGAGACGACGCTGGCGAGCAGATCATTTGCGCCCTGGATTGCAAAACTGAAGCAAAGCGGGTATACTTTCTACCTGGTATTCTTGTGGCTTCCGAGCGCTGAATTTGCCGTTGCCCGCGTTGCCGAACGGGTCCGCATGGGCGGGCATGATGTGCCCGAGGAAACCATCCGGCGGCGGTATAATAAGGGTATCGGGAGCTTCTTCCGGCTTTACCGGCCGCTGTCGGACACGTGGCGGATATACGATAATTCGGCCCGTAAAGGGCCGCGAATTGTGGCTGACGGCGGGATAGATAGAGGCGAAACAATTTACGATCCGGCAATATGGAGCTTGATCAGAGGTGAAAACAATGAGCGTAGCTGAAAAGAAAACAATTGATGAACTCTTTCGCGACGGAAAAGAAATCGATACTGCTTTACGGAATGCCGTCCAGCAGGCCCTCTTGCAGCATAAGAAGGCCGGAAATCCTGTGGCCGAGTGGCGTGATGGCAAGGTTGTCTTGATTAAGCCGGAAGATATTGTTGTTGAAGAGAAGCAAAAGTAAGAACCCTCTCCGACTTTCTTTCCCTACAACCAGCCCTCTTGAGGGCGAGGAGTTTTGGAGAAAGACGTTATCATTGGAAAAAGGTCTGCTCGGCCTGATCTTCAACAAACCCCAGAATAAGTTCCAGGACCCTTCAAAGCTTCGGCGGCTTGTTCAAAAACGTGCATGTTTATCCTTCCGCAGTCTTAGCAGCACACACCTCTTGGACGTTACCATACGGGCGGTATAATTGAAGGTATTGTATGGTAACCGGTAAGGGTGTTTTTGACGAATAGATGAGTGTGGAGTGGTCTATGCCTCTTCCCGTAGCAGCGAAAAACCTCGTTGCAAAGAAACTGGACGCCTTCCTTGGCAAGAGGGTACCGCCGCACGTGGCGGACAAGATCAGGCTATCGTATACGTTCCGTGGCAACTCGGTGACGATATGGGAAAACCGCGCTCCTTGGACGAAGACCATGCTGGAATGGTCAAAATCCGCTGTCGCGCAGCTACGCTACAATCCCAAAGCCGAAACGTGGATGCTCTATTGGCGCGACCGGAATACGAAATGGCACGGGGATGAAGGACTGGCGCCAGTGAAGAACCTTGATCGTATCTTAGCGGAGCTGGACCGTGATCCTACGGGGATCTACTGGGGATAATGAAGTAAATCAAGTATATTACTGGCGCAGTTGTTCATGGATTCGATGAACTTGCGCACTTATAAAATAGTATAAGCTACCGCCAATCGTTCCCCATTTCCCTTTTCCTGGGGCGTTTTGGCGGGGGGCGGGCTGAGGAGTCTCATATTGTGACGAAGAAAACATCTCTTGTTAAGAAAAGTTCAAACCCTTCCGGATACAGTTCCGTACTTACCGATGTCGCTCACCTGCTTGAAGCCGCCCGGCGGACTTCGGCGCGGACGACCAATGCGATCATGACCGCGACTTATTGGGAGATTGGGCGGAGAATTGTTGAGTTTGAACAAAAGGGGATACAACGTGCAGAGTATGGAAAGAGCTTATTAAAGAGGCTGGCAGCGGATTTAACCAGCCGGTATGGCAGAGGTTTCTCAGAACGAAACCTCGGACAGATGCGTCTTTTTTACAGTTACCGGCCAATTTCGCAGACACTGTCTGCGAAATCTGATGAGCGTCGGACTGCTCATACTCCTGCTAAAATTCGGCAGACACTGTCTGCCGAATTCAAGGAAATCACATCGCCGGAGTCAACGGTAATTATCCAGACACCGTCTGAACAATTATCCATCTCCGATCTTGCCAAACAGTTCCCCCCCGAATACGGTCAGTTTTGATTGTGAAACAGGTTCCTTGATTAAAACTGTCAAGAAGGGTGATAGGGTAAAAGTGGAGTACAAAGAAGAGGGATCTAAAAAAATGGCAACAGGAATCGCGATCATGCCGCCTGTCGGTTGTTGACGGTTCAATGAAGGTTACGGTGATCCTCGATACTATGAACACAAAAACACTGAAACTGTGGCTGAGCGTTTTCTCGATAATCGGCATGCTTTGGGGTGTCGTTTTTGCCTTTTTCGGTCTCGGGGTCCTGCCGCCCTTTAATACGGACGTCTTGATACCCTGGGGGAACGGCTTGTATGGTGCGGTTTTCATCGGCTTCTTCGTCACGGTATTTTTCGTCGGCCGGCACGCGTTTGAGAGGCGGGATGCCGATCTCATGAGGATGTTGCTGTACGGGATCTTTACGTGGCTCGCGATCGAAGCCCTGTTCTCGATCTATTATCGCGTCTTCCTGAATGTGGGCGTTGATCTTCTGCTTGCCGGCATTCTGGGTTTTCCGCTGATACGAGGTATGCGACGATGAGGGACAGGTCTTTTTTCTTGGCATTTCTTTTTTGGACGTTCAGCGCGGGGTTGAGAATCGGGAGAGCTCCAGAAAACGGTGCATCGTAGGATCATGTTGTAATCTTACATTTGTTCTTACCTTGAACAGGATCGGGAATATTGGAGGTGGGTCTTGCACGTACGAATCGTTATGCCGTTGCTCGCTTCTTTATTATTAGTGCTCGCCAGACCGGCGGAAACAGTCCTTGCTTGGGAGCGGCCGGCAAAGGAGCCTCAGATCACGCAGACCCTCGATTCCCGGTTCGATAAACTGGCCAGCGAGATCGCCGCGAACATAGTACAGCAGAAAACAAAGATCGCCGTCATCGGGTTCTCGGAAATGAACGGCCGCGTAACGAACCTGGGAACGTTCATTGCCGAAGAGCTGACGACCCGTCTTTGTTCAATGGGACGCTTCCAGGTGATAGAGCGGCAGTTGATCAACAACGTTCTGAAGGAACAAAAGCTCGGTATGACCGGCATTCTGGACGAGAAGAGCACAAAGAAGGTCGGCGCCATTCTCGGCGTGGACCTGCTGGTAACGGGCACGATCGCCGACCTGGGCACGACCATGAAGATCAACGCGCGCACGATCGCGACAGATACGGGCGCTGTTTTCTCTGCGGCCTCTGCAGTGCTGCCGAAGAACGAGCAGATCAGGAAACTGGCAGGGGACGTGGCGGACGAACCCGCTCTGCCGGACACGAAAGCCCCACATGCCCCAGCCCCCGCGGCGAAGGGGGGAGTGAGCCGTCCGACGGGAACCGGCGGCGCCGGAGATATCGTCATTAAGGGCCGGCTGTATTTTGACGGGAAACCGCTCTCGGACTACACCCGGGCGGCAGCAAAGTTCAGAATTTACACGCAGAACCTCGGCCAATGGGTCACGCCCAACTATGAATACGATCCCGAGACCGCGTCGTTCACGCTCCATGTTATTGCGGAAAGCAGCTATTCCTGCAATGCGGAGGTTGACGCAAATCCGGCAAATCCCGAACGCTATCCCGGCGATTATAAAGGGGTGAACCAGTTTTCGGCGTGGTTCACGTCGGCTCCCTTCCTGAAGATCGATATGGAACGGATCGTTCATCTCGTCGCGCCGCAGGACAACGGAAAACCGCTGGTGGGCTGGGGCGCCTGGTGCTTCAATAAGGTCCTTTTCGAGACGCCCGTGCGCATCGCCTGGGAGCCCGTTGAAAAGGGCGTTGCCTATACGTACACGGTGAACCGAACCGAATGCTCCCCTTTTGCAGTAAAGGAGATGATCGCAGGCGATACGACGAACGAAACGAGCATTACCCTCGATCTTCCCCCGAACAGAGATAACGAGATCTATCTGGTTAATATTGTCGCGAGAAAAAACGGGAGGCCCGTGGGCTCGCTGATGACCCACGGCGACAACGGCTTTGGATGGGATTATCGGTTTCGCGCTGTGAAGTAGAAGGACAACTTTGGTGACGTTGTGTCCGGAATGTACTTATGCTTTAGGCCAGCCGCAGCATCTTCCGGCTCAAGGATGCATCCCTCGAAGCCTCCGACAACCTCCCCGACCGAAGAAATGCGGAATGCGGATTTCGGAATTTAGGGAGATTGTCCCGGATTTGGGATATTCAAAGGCTGATAAAACGACCCACTGATTAAGATTCAGCGAATCGAAGTTTGCCAGATAAGCTTTTCTAAGAGGAACATCAGGAATAAAGGATGATGCTTAAAGGGCTCAATTATCTGAAAGCCGTATTTGTACTTCTCATGGCCGTCTACGGCATCATCTGCGCCGTTGACGTGACGGTCCCCCGGTTTCTTGACCGCGTGGACCTGGTCGTCCATGAAGCCGGACATATGCTTTTCAGCTGGTTCGGAGAATCGCTCATGGTCCTGGGCGGCACCATCGGCCAGCTTTTCGTGCCAATTGCCTTCACCGTGTATTTCTACTTTCGAGAGGAGTCCTTCTCCTCCGCAGTTACGCTCTTCTGGACCGGCCAGAACCTGTTCAATATATCGGTTTATGTAAAAGACGCCCAGGCCATGGCACTGCCGCTCGTCTCCGTGGGCGGCGGTGAAGATACCATTCATGACTGGAACTACCTGCTCATGAAATCCGGCCTGCTGCGCTGGGACCAGCTGATCGGCAACTGTTTTATCGGAGCGGGGATGCTGCTCATGATCGCATCGGTGGTCGCGGGCTTTTACTTTTCGATCGAGAGGGAAAGCGCGACCAGCCGATAGGTCCGGGTGTCGTATGAATGAATACTTTCGCGAAGGGACAATTAAGGACAGGGGACAATTAGGATCAAGTCTTTCTTCGTGCAAAGGCACTTGCGTTATTGCACCCGCTATTCATCTCTTGATCACCAGCTAGCCTGAAAGGTTTCGACTATTCATGCCCAACGTGGTTTCTTGAGTGACGTAGTTGCACCCGTTGCGTTGGGAATGTTACTCGATTGTGCTGATGTCTACTAAAGATAAAGTAAAACAAAAGAGAACCAAGGCAACGATCAGCCGCAACGCGTGCGATACTGCCGTGACCGCTTAGAGGGCGCCGTTAAAGTCGGATCGCAGCACAACCTTTGCTGCCATCGATTTCGAGACCGCGAGCTACAGTCCGGACAGCGCCTGTGCGATCGGGCTGGTGGTCGTGAAGGGCAGCCGCATCATCCGGCGTGAGAACCATCTGATCCGGCCGCCGGACAGACGGTTCGATTTCACCTACATTCACGGCCTGACGTGGGAGGATGTCCGCGACGCACCCACGTTCGCTGAATTATGGCCGACCTTGGGAGCGGCGCTTGCTGGCGTCGATTTCCTTGCAGCCCACAATGCCTCATTCGACAGGAGGGTTCTGGGATCGTGCTGCCAGACGTACCGCCTCCCTGAGCCATCCCTGTCATTCGTCTGCACCGTGAAATTGGCGCGGACTCTCTGGAAGTTGCGTCCAGCCAAATTGCCGGACGTATGCAGGCACCTCGAAATTCCGCTTAATCATCATGAGGCGGGCTCGGATGCCGAGGCGTGCGCAAGGATCGTGATCGAAGCCCGGAAGATGGGCTGGCAATGGGTCAGTTAGTAGGTCGGGCAGAGCAACGCGAAATCCGCCACATTACCACTAACCAACGACAAATATTAAAAGGAGATTGCCGTGCAGGGGCGATAGGGGTGACGGTCTGCAATACGATGAAGAGCTGCGGGAACTGGTGAGCCGATATGACAGGCAGGGAAGATCTTAACGTCGGAATTCCTTTTTTGACATTCGCTCGTTTCTCAGATAATCGGGGCCCTCTTGCAGCAGTTGACGCACCTCGGAGCACTTCACATGATCATAAAAAAGCCGGGGAAGCACTCCCCGGCTTTTGCTCTGCAGGTTGCCTTCATCCTTATCCCTCTGATGGAAGCTGAGGTTCAGCTTGGGTAATTTCTAGTATGACCGCCTGAGTACTTCCTCAAGAATTTCCTGCTAACGAACAGCCCCGTGAGAGCGGTTCCCAGTAAAAGCAGGGAAGAGGGTTCAGGCACTGATACGTGAGCGCCGGACATTTGTGTATACCATGTGTTCCTGAGGTTGTCGAAGAACACTGCATTAATATCACTGACCTCCGGCACAAATTCAGGCCGCGTGCCCAGAATGAGGAACGGACTCGTGTTGTCGCCACCTTCCGGCTGTATGAAGTTTTCCGGGTAGAGGAACACCGTGCGGTCTGCCTCCCAGACGCGGTAACTTTTCATCCATTCCCAGCTCGCGCGCTCCACGACAAGATACTGGTTGGCGATCACATAAATTTGAGCCGCCTCGGATTCGCTCCCCGTTGTATCCTGACGGAACACAGAATCGCTCCACTCAAGAAGGCTATTGACGTACCTGACGGCAACATGGCTTATAAAGCTTTCGCTATACTGGCTTTCGTCTATCCTGTTTCCATTGTCGTCGACTACGAAATCTGAAACCGAATAAAACCCTGCGACTCCAAAATTGCTGCGGGTTATGAGTTCAGCGAATGCCCTGTCTACGCCGGAACACAACGTTAAAAATGCTGCGAAACACAATATGAGACCGCGCTTTTTCAAATTAAGTCCCCTTTCACGTTAACCCGTAATGTCAAAATTTTCACCGCAGAGGACGCGGAGGACGCAGAGAAATTCTTGAATTACAACACATTAAACTCTTTCTCAGCTCCCTCCCCATCTGCGACCTCTCAAAATCTTCTTCTTTGA
>JAXIPA010000135.1:0-9811 GCA_045403145.1 Nitrospirota bacterium
AAAGAATGAGAGGTCGGTATTCATGGCGGCAGACCATTATCGTATTTACCGCGCCTGCATGCTTCCAAACAAAAGCACCGCGCGCGGTAGAAACGTCAAATTGTATTGATTTTTCAAAAAGGTACTATAATTCCAAGGAAAAGTAAAGGAGAAAGCAGGCTGATGACACGCTGCGGGCAACGCGAAGAATAAAAAGGCCCGCGCCGTCATGGCCCGTTGATTATACGAACCATGAGTGAGGCGCGGGCGCTGATGATATGACTCTGAGAAGGCTACTTCCCGAGAAGTGTCGTAAACGTATTGTGATGCCCTTCCTCTTCCGCGAGGATCTCCTCGAACAGAAGCCGTGTCGTCGAGTCCCCCTCAGACGCGGCCTGCTTGATGATCTCCTTGTAGAGGTCGATGGCCTCTTCCTCGGCCTTTGTATCGAACTCGAGCATCTCCGTTACCGTCCCGCCGACCTTGATCGGATCGGGCTTGGTCGTCGGAACTACGTCGAAGTAGAACAGCCGCTCGGCGATCTTCTCCGCATGCTTCATCTCCGTGATCGCGACGTCTTCGAACACGTCGGCGATTTCGGCGGACTCAAGACCTTTTGCCATGACATGCTGCCACATGTACTGCACGCTCACCTGGATCTCTCGCGCTATCGCCTTGTTCATCAAGTCCGTCAATTTGTTGCTGGCTTTCTGTACCATATTCTTGTTCTCCTTTCGTGATGCATGAATCCTTTTGTCGGTTTCGTCGATGCTTGTTGAATAGTACCAGAAAACGCCTGAAATGGGAAGCGCCGAACGCGGCAGGCACGGGGGCAGGCAGAGACGCTGCGGCAAGGAATTGCCGCCATGCGGCGACCGTGCAAGGCTCTGGTTTTATTTGACATATCGCCGGGTTTCTGGTAAAACTGTATATCTTTTTCCCTTGAAGGCCATTCGCTGACATTTTCCAGCACAGGAGGTTGCAGACACATGAAAAAAATGTTCATCGTTCTTGTCATTCTCTCGATCGGGGTGCTGGGCGGGCTGTCGGCATCCGCCCAGCAGGCGCCAAAAAAACCTACCGCACAGGAGATTAAAAAAATGTCAACGACCACAGCGATCATCGAGACCAAGTTCGGCAATATCACCCTGAAGTTCTTTCCCGACGTTGCACCCGGACACGTGAAAAACTTCATCGACCTGGCCAAAAAGGGCCTGTACGACGGGACGACCTTCCACCGCGTGATCCCCGGCTTCATGATCCAGGGCGGAGACCCGAACTCAAAGGACCCCAATAAGAGCAAACACGGCCAGGGCGGCCCCGGATACACCATTAAGGCCGAATTCAACGAGAAGCCGCACAAGCGGGGCACGCTCTCCATGGCCCGGGCGCAGAGTCCGGACAGCGCGGGCTCGCAGTTTTTCATCTGCGTGAAGGATTCATCGTTCCTTGACCGGCAATACACCGTGTTCGGAGAGGTCGAAAGCGGCATGGAGGTCGTCGATAAGATCGTATCCCAGCCCCGGGACGCGAGCGACAACCCGAACGAGCGCATCGAGATGAAAGTGAAAATCGTCGAAGGAAAGTAAGGCCAAATAGCGATACTTCCTTTCCAGTATTGAGGTTCCGAAAGAAAGTCGCATACCGCCGCTTGATAGTCATTCCGGCTTGCCCGGAATCGTTCCTTCATCGCGTAGTGCGGAAAAATGATTCCCGACACCCTGCACTACGCTTCGCTCGTAACCGCTGGGCGCAGGCAAGCGGGAATGACGGCTGATTACGACTACATTGTTTTGTTGAGGTTACTGATTTGAGCCAGAATATCAAAAAAGTCGTCGTCGCCTATTCCGGCGGCCTCGACACATCGGTCATCATCACCTGGCTCAGGGAGACCTACGACTGCGAAGTCATCGCCTTCACCGCCGACATCGGACAGGGCGAAGAGTTGGAGCCCCTCCGTGACAAGGCAATAAAGACGGGTGCGAGCAAAATCTACATCGACGACCTCCGAGAGGAGTTCGTCCGTGATTTCGTGTTCCCTCTACTGCGTGCGAACGCGGTGTACGAAAGCCGCTATCTTTTGGGCACCTCGATCGCCCGGCCGCTCATCGCAAAGCGCCAGATCGAGATAGCACGGAAGGAGGGCGCGGACGCGGTCTGCCATGGGGCGACCGGCAAGGGCAATGATCAGGTCCGGTTCGAGCTCACCTATTATGCGCTCAAGCCGGATGTCAGGATCATCGCGCCCTGGCGCGAGTGGACCATGAAGGGACGTGAGGAACTCATCGCCTATGCCGAGAAGCACCATATTCCGGTTACGGCCACCAAGTCCAAGCCCTATTCCACGGATCGGAACCTGCTGCACATCAGCTACGAAGGCGGCGTCCTTGAGGACCCGTGGAAAGAACCGACCGACGACATGTACACCCTCTCCGTCCCCGTTGCGAAGGCGCCGGACAGGGCCGAATACGTCGAGCTCGAATACGAGGCCGGCAACCCCGTTTCCCTTAACGGGGAAAAGCTTTCCCCCGCCGCGCTCCTGGCGGAGGCGAACCGGATTGCAGGCGCGCACGGCGTGGGCCGCGTGGACCTCGTCGAGAACCGCTACGTGGGCATGAAGTCCCGCGGTGTCTATGAGACGCCGGGCGGCACGCTCCTGCACGCGGCGCACCGGGCCGTCGAGTCCCTCACCATGGACCGCGAAGTCATGCACCTCCGGGACAGCCTGGCCCCGCGCTTCGCCGAGCTGGTTTACTACGGATACTGGTTCGCACCCGAGAGGCTGATGCTCCAGGCGGCGATTGACGAGTCCCAGAAGAACGTGACCGGCACGGCGCGCATCAAGCTCTATAAAGGAAACTGCGATACCGTAGGCCGCAAATCAGCCGTGTCCCTCTACAATCCCGAGCTGGCAACCTTCGAGGCGGACCAGGTCTATAATCAGAAGGACGCCGAGGGATTCATCCGCTTGAACGCGCTGAGACTCCGCATCGAAAGCAAAACAGTAAAAAAGTAATTTCTACCGTAAAACCGAAAAAAATTACCGCGTTTGCGGCCTTCGCACCTTCACGGTTCATAGACTTTTAGTTCCGGCGTATCCGGGGTTAGGTTAGCAGCTCATCATGACAAAAAAAACCAAGACGACGAAAAAAACGGGAAAGACCGCGGCAAAGACGAAACCCTGGGGCGGACGTTTCACCGAGGCCACGAACGAGCTCGTTGAGGAGTTCACGGCATCGGTGCCCTACGACTGGCGGCTCTATCCCTACGATATAGCCGGCAGCATGGCCCACGCGGCAATGCTGGCGAAAACGGCGATCCTTACGGCAAAAGAGTCGCAAAGGATCATTCGGGGCCTGGAGGAGATCAGGAAGGAGATCGGCGCGGGCGCCTTCCCGTTCAGCATTGAGCTCGAGGACATCCACATGAACATCGAGCACCGGCTGATCGAAAAGATCGGCCCGGTGGGCGGAAAACTCCATACGGCGAGGAGCAGGAACGACCAGGTGGCTCTCGACATCCGCATGTATCTGCGCGATGAAATCACGGGGATGCACGATCTTCTGGGCGCCCTGCAGAAGGAGCTCGTGGGTCTTGCGGACCGGAACCAGGACGTCGTGCTTCCGGGGTACACGCACTTGCAGCGGGCGCAACCCGTGCTCCTGGGCCACCACCTGCTCGCCTACTACGAGATGTTCGAGCGCGACCGCGGCAGGCTCAAGGATTGTTTCCGGCGGGTGAACGTCCTGCCGCTCGGCGCGGGAGCGCTGGCCGGCACCGTGCTTCCCATCGACCGCCGGTACGTTGCGAAGCAGCTTGGGTTCAGCGCTATTTGCGAGAACAGCATGGACGCGGTCTCTGATCGCGATTTCGCCATCGAGTTCGTCGCCGCCTGCGCCCAGATCATGATGCACCTCTCTCGCCTGTCCGAGGAGCTCGTTATCTGGTCGACGTCGGAATTCGGCTTCATAACTCTTTCGGATGCTTTCACCACGGGCTCGTCCATCATGCCGCAGAAAAAAAATCCCGATGTGGCCGAGCTCGCGCGCGGCAAGACCGGCAGGGTCTACGGCAGCCTTATGGCCCTCCTGACGCTCATGAAGGGGCTGCCGCTTGCGTACAACCGCGACATGCAGGAGGACAAGGAGCCCGTGTTCGACGCCGCCGACACCGTCACGCTCTCGCTGTCGGTGTTCACGGAGATGCTGAAGGGCGTCACGGTGCACAAGGAAACGATGCGCAGGGCCGCGGAGGACGGGTTTATTACGGCCACGGACCTGGCCGATTATCTCGTAAAAAAGGGCATGCCCTTCCGCCGCGCCCATGAGCTCGTGGGCCATGCGGTGCTGCGCGCGACGGAGCTGGGATGCGGACTTGCCGACATGCCGCTCGCGGAGTACAAAAAACTCTCGCCGCAGATCAATGAGGATGTATACGATGCCATATCCGTCGAGGCGTCGGTGGGCAGGAGGACCTCCTACGGCGGCACCGCCCCCCGAAACCTGAGCAAACGGCTCGACACGCTCAAAAAGAAGATGAAATGAAGATCCGTTCCCGGTGGCGCATTGCGGTCTGCCTGCTGCTGACGCTGGTAGCGGTTTCCACCTGCGGCAGGAAGACGAACCCCCAGATCCCGGACAGCCCGAGACCAGAGCGGGTAAAAGACATCAAGTCCGTAGCACGGGACGCGATTGCGTTTTTGTCCTGGCCCCTGCCCTCGCAAAACGTCGAAGGCAAAAGCATCAATCCAGCGGACATCGCCGGATTCCGCATTTACCGGGCCGAGCTCGGGCATGACGGCAAGAAAGGCCGGTACAAACTGCACGCCGAGCTCGACATGCAGGACCCCGCGCCGGCGACCGTGCGGGATAACGTGGTCTCCTGGACCGACAGCGGTCTGAAGTACGGGCAGTCCTATGGGTACCAGATCCGGGCGTTGACCGCCCGCGGCGGCATCAGCCAGTTTTCCGAGGAAACGCGGGTTACGCCGGTCATGCCGCTTGCCGTCCCGAAAGGGCCGGTCGCAACCGACCAGGACACTTCCATCCGGCTCTCCTGGGAGGCCGTGACGACCTGGATGGACGGAAGCCCGGCCGGGGGTTTTGTCGGATACAATATTTACCGCGGGACCGACGAGGGCCGGCATGAAGAGGTTCCGCTGAACAAGGAGCCGCTCAGGACCACGTCCTACAAAGACACCGGGGTGGCAAACGACCGGACTTATTATTACATTGTGCGTTCCGTGGACAGCCCGGCCATGCCCTGGAACGAGAGCCTGGACTCCGCGGAGGCATCGGCCACACCGAAGGACCGGACGCCGCCGGAAAAGCCAGCGGGGCTGACCGCGGTGGCCGGCGTGGACAGGGTGTTCCTGACGTGGAGCGAAAACAAGGAACGGGACCTTGCCGGGTACAACGTGTACCGGTCAATACGGAGCGGTAAAGACTACAAGCGGCTGTCGAACAAGCCGATCATGCGTACGACGTTCTCGGACGAAACCGCGAAGAGCGACGGCACCTATTACTACGTCATCACCGCGGTGGACAAATCCGGGAACGAAAGCGCGCGGTCGGTGGAAAAAAAGGTGTACGTCGAAAAACTGAGATAAAAAACGACAATTGAAAATGGACAATGGACGATAAATACCTGATACTATGCAGCGGGTCGATTCCATTTTCCATTATCAATTGACCATGGATGTACTATGCACGATTTCCATTATAAAAACGGCGAGCTGTACTGCGAAGAAGTCCCGGTAAAAAACATCGCCCAACGGGTCGGGACGCCGTTCTACCTTTACAGCGGCAACACGCTCGCGAGCCACTTCCGGGCCTTTGACACCGCCTTCGCCGGCGTTCCGCGCATCATCTGTTATGCCCTGAAGTCCAATTCGAACGGCGCCGTGCTCCGCTTGCTCGCGCGGGAGGGGGCGGGGGCCGACATCGTTTCCGGCGGCGAACTGTTCCGCGCATTGCACGCGGGCATCGACCCGAAAAAAATCGTCTATGCCGGCGTGGGCAAACGCCGGGACGAGATCGAGTATGCGCTCAAGGTCGGCATCCTCATGTTTAACGTCGAGTCCGGAGATGAGCTCCAGGCCCTCAACCACGCCGCCGGCACCATGCGGGCCACGGCGAAGATCGCCCTCCGCGTCAACCCCGATATCGACGCCGGGACCCATGCGTACATTTCCACGGGACTCAAGGAGAACAAGTTCGGCATCCCCATCGAGCAGGCGCTCGAATTTTATCAGACAGCGCGCACCCTTGCGAACATTGAAATTATCGGCGTTCACCATCATATCGGTTCGCAGATCACCGAGGTCCGGCCCTTCGTGGACGCCCTCGAAAAGATCGCCGGATTCGTGAAGGAACTTCGGGCCGCGGGCATGAATATCCGCTACATCGATATCGGAGGCGGGCTCGGCATCACCTACAAGGACGAAGCCCCGCCGCACCCCCGGGAGCTTGCAGCGGCCATCCGGACAAGCATTCCGCGCGACTGTACCCTGGTGCTTGAACCGGGAAGGGCGATCGTGGGCAATGCGGGCATCCTTGTGACGAGCGCCTTGTACCGGAAGGACAGCGGCGAAAAACGGTTCCTCATCGTCGACGCCGGCATGAACGACCTGATCCGTCCCAGTCTCTACGATGCCTACCACGACATCAGGCCGGTGATCGAGCCCGCCTCTCCTGAAAAAGCGGTGTTCGACGTGGTCGGCCCAATCTGCGAGTCGGGAGACTTTCTGGCAAAGGAGAGGGACATGCCCCTCGTGAAAAACGGGGACCTCCTTGCGGTGATGAGCGCGGGCGCGTACGGCTTTTCTATGTCGTCGAACTACAATTCCCGTCCCCGGGCGGCCGAAGTGCTGGTCAGGGGCAACGACTATCACATCGTCCGCGAACGCGAAACCTACAACGACCTCATCAAGGGCGAGAAAGTCCCGAGGTGGCTGGCCGGATAGGTGAATGCGTGATAAGAAACGGTGAACATGAAGAAGATACCCTTTTATAAGATGCAGGGAAGCGGGAACGATTTTATCCTGGTCGACAACCGCAAGGACGTCCTCAAGGGAATGAACCTGAGGAACCTCGCGGTCACCGTGTGCCACCGCAACTATTCCGTCGGCGCCGACGGACTGATCGTGATCGTCCCCTCGAAAAAGGCCGACTTCAAGTGGCGGTTCTTCAACGCCGACGGGAGCGAGGCCGAGATGTGCGGCAACGGCTCGCGCTGCGCCGCGCGGTTTGCCCACCTCCGAAAGATCGCAAAGAAGGACATGGCCTTCGAGACGCTGGCCGGCGTCATCCACGCGCAGGTGAAAAACGGCACGGTGAGGGTCCAGCTTCCGGGCGCGGCGGGCCTGCGCATGAACATCGCCGTGCCGCTCGACAGCGGCCTGCGCATGGGACACTTCATCAATACCGGCGTGCCGCATCTGATATACCTCTCGAAGGACCTCGAGAGCGAGGACGTGGAGCGGATCGGAAGGACCACGCGGTATCACGAGCTGTTCAAGCCGGCGGGTACGAATGTGAATTTCATCCAGATCCAGGGCAGGCACAAGCTCCGGATAAGGACTTATGAACGCGGGGTGGAGGGTGAGACCCTGGCCTGCGGTACCGGCTCCGTTGCCGCGGCCCTCATCGCCGGCGCGCTCGGGGCGGTCTTTTCACCCGTTGAGGTTGTGACCTGGGGCGGTGAAAAGCTCACGGTATCGTTCGACCGCACGGCGGACGGGTTCAGCGGCATTTACCTCGAAGGAGGGGCTGACGTTATCTGCGAGGGGACGTTGTATATTTAGTCTCAAGTCTCATGTCTCTGGTCCCAAGTTATAAAACTGATAAAACCGAAAACTTGAGACTTGAAATCTGAGAATTGAGACGCGGGATGTGAGACTCGAAACGCGACGTATTTTGTTTTAAGGAGGCTGTCATGTTCAAGGGTTCTATGGTTGCGATCGTCACGCCGTTCAAGAACGGGAAGGTTGATGAAAAAGCCCTCGGCGATCTGATCGAGTTTCATATCAAAAGCGGCACGGACGTGATCGTGCCCTGCGGCACCACGGGCGAGTCCGCCACGCTGTCCCATGAGGAGCACCACCGCGTCGTCGAGTTCACGGTGCAGACGGTGAACAAACGCGTCCCCGTGGTTGCCGGCGCGGGTTCGAACTCCACCTCAGAGACGCTGGAGCTCACGAGGTACGCGCAGAAAGCGGGCGCGAACGGCGTGCTGCTCATCACGCCCTATTACAACAAACCCACGCAGGAAGGGCTCTACCGGCATTTCAAGGCCGTGGCGGACGCCGCAGATATCCCGATCATCCTTTACAACGTGCCGGGCAGGACGAGCGTCAACATGCTCCCCTCCACGGTGGCGCGCCTCCGGGAGAAGAAGAACATCGTCGGCATCAAGGAGGCCACCGGCGACCTGAAGCAGGTGAGCGAGATTCTTCGCCTCTGTGGCCGGGACTTCAACGTGATCTCCGGCGACGACTTCACCACGTTTCCCCTCCTGTCTCTCGGCGGCGTCGGCGCCATCTCGGTGACTGCAAATATCGCTCCTGCGGACTGCGCGGCCATGTTTGACGCCTTTTTTGCCGGAAAGACCGATGAGGCCCTCCGGCTCCACTACAAACTCGAGCCGCTCCATGGCCCCCTGTTCATCGAGACCAACCCGATCCCGGTCAAAACATCTCTCGCGCTCATGGGCAGGATCAGCGAAGAGTTCCGGCTGCCGCTCTGCCCCATGGCAGATGCGAACAAGGACAAGCTCAAAAAGGCACTGAAGGACTACGGATTGATTTAATACTTAAGACATTTTGGACGCAGATGAACGCTGAAAGAGCGGATCAGGAAGTAAAATCAATCTGCGTGCATCTGCGCAAATCTGCGTCCAAGGATTTGGAGAGCTCATATGATTAAAGCAGTAGTCACCGGCGCGGCAGGCAGGATGGGCTCGCGCATCATCAATGTGCTTTCGACGTCGGAAGGCATCCGTCTTTCAGGGGCCGTCGAGCGAAAGGGCCATCCCCTCGTGGGCCAGGATTCGTGCGGCCCGGCCGGGCTCCCCGCCGGCGGAGTGCTGACCGTGATCACGGACGATCTCGCCGCTGCGCTCAAGGCCGGCGATGTGCTCATCGACTTCACCTTCCCGGAGGCCAGCCTCGGGCATATCAAGGTCTGCGCCGAGCTCGGCAGGCCCCTCGTCATCGGCTCGACAGGGTTCTCGAAGGACCAGCTCGGCGAGATCGGCGGATTTGTCCAAAAGGTCCCCTGTGTGCTCTCGCCGAACATGAGCATCGGCGTGAACCTCTGCTTCAAGGTCCTGGAGGAAATCGCCAGGACCATCGGCGAGGACTACGACATGGAAATCGTGGAGGCCCACCACCGCATGAAGAAAGACGCGCCTTCGGGCACGGCCGTGAAGATGGCCCAGGTGATCGCCCAGGCGGTGAATAGGAACCTGGAGGAGGTCGGCGTCTACGCGCGCAAGGGAATGATCGGCGAGCGGACGAAGAAGGAGATCGGCATCCAGACCCTCCGGGCCGGAGACATTGTCGGGGAGCATACCGTGATGTTCGCCGGCAAGGGAGAACGGATCGAGCTCACCCACCGGGCGCACAGCCGCGATACGTTCGCGGCCGGGGCCGTGCGCGCGGCAAAATGGGTCGTCGGCAAAAAGCCCGGCCTCTACGACATGCAGGATGTGCTGGGGTTAAAATAGAATTTTTCGGGTCTGGCAAAATAATCTTATTGAAGGAGTCAATCATGAAAAGGTTCTACAGTATCGTCGCAGGTGCGCTTCTCCCCGTACTGCTTCTTGCGCTGTC
>JAXIPA010000265.1:0-13090 GCA_045403145.1 Nitrospirota bacterium
CCCCACGAAACGTCCCGGGAGAGGCCGGTCAGGCCCAAGCCGTAGTTGAACTGCTGAATGTAATAGTAGACTCCCGACAGCGCAAGGGCGCCCAGGAACAGGACCCAGGCCCAGTAATTTTTACTTCCTTCGAATGCTTTCTCAAGCATGTTCCATACCTCCTATCAGATAGTAAACACTGGGCCCGGTCCCGAGCTCGGCCTTGCGCCGGATGGTGTAGCGGGTCTCGACGATCTTTCTGACCTCGGAGTTTTTGTCGGACAGGTCGCCGAAGATCAGGCCGCCCTTGGGGGCCGCCTCGACGCAGGCGGGCAGCTTGCCGACGGCGAGCCGCTCGGTGCAGAAGGTGCATTTCTCCACCACGCCCCTCGTCCGCGTGGGATATTCCTTGTTTTCACTCTTGATGAAGGGCTGTCCATTTGCATCTTTACCACGCGGGTCCCGATAATTGAAGCTCCTGGCGCCATAGGGGCAGGCGGCCATGCAGAACCGGCAGCCGATGCAGCGGTGCATGTCCATCATTACGATGCCGTCCGCCTTGCGCTTGAAGGTCGCCTGGGTCGGGCAGACCCGCACGCAGGCGGGGTTCTCACAGTGGTTACAGAGCACGATGAAGGGGATCTCCTTGAGTTTCTCCTCCATGTAGGGATTTTCCTGGTGCGGGAACGCGTTCTCGTAGGCCTCTTTCCATATCCACTTGACCTCGTCCTTGAGGTTGCCGAAATCAGGCACGTTGTGGGTCGTGTGGCACGCGCCGATGGTTTTCTGAAAGTCTTCCTCGGTCTTGAACTTGCTCATGTCCACGACCATGGCCCAGTGTCCGGCCTTGAGCTCTTCCTTGCCCGGCTCGACCTGGGGCGGATGGATACCCTTGACCCAGACGTTGTGCGTCGCCGACGCCGCGGTCGCGCCGAGCCCCAGGAGGGAGGAGATGCCGGCAATCTTCAAAAAGTGTCTTCTATCCATGCTCATGATTTCTCCTCCTCCTTCGGGGCGATATGGCAGTCCCAGCAATAGGGCTTCACGGCCATATAGTTGTGGCATTCGTCGCAGAACTTTTTCTTGTTTGCATGGCAGCGCATGCACTCATTCTGCAGGCTCATATTGAAATGCTTCCCGGTCGTTTCGCTGATGTACAGCCGGTATCCGTCCCGCACAACGGAGTCGCGCCAGTTGTTCAGGAGCTGCATGTGCTCCGTCCGCATGAACGCCTTGGATTCCACGCACTTTCTTTCCTGTTCCGGCATCTGCAGGATGGCCGGGGTATCGAGTTTCGGATCTGGCTTGGCGTTCACCTTCCCGATGTTGTTGTAGAACGGAAACGTGGCGATCGCCACGAATACCAGAAGCCCGATGAGTATTTTACCGCCGTCGTAGAGTTTCATTAGGCCTTTTCCTCCTTCACCTGGGCTGATGGAAGGGGCTCGCCGCGCAGGTCGGTCGTTCTCTCCTTCTCGCCGGTCATGATGAGGGCGTTCGCCACGAGCTCATGGAGGCCGCAGACGCCCACGCTGGGCACCCAGTACTCCATAAGGGCCTTGAGCGTTGCCCGGTCGATGGCGCAGACGTTGGCGAGCATGTTGACGCCGTGGTGCTCGGCAACGAACTTAACCGCGTTCGCGCGGGGGAACCCGCCCTTCATTCTGAGGTCCATGTCTTCCGAGGCGTTCAGGCCCGTGCCGCTGCCGCAGCAGAAGGTCTTTTCGCGGATCGTGTCTTCCGGCATTTCGTAGAAGTGGTTCACCACGTTCTGGAGCACGTAGCGCGGCTCATCCAGGAGGCCCATGCCGCGCGCCGTGTTACAGGAATCATGCCAGGTGACCTTGAGATGGTCGTTCCGCTTCGGATCGAGCTTGAGTTTGTTGTTCTTGATCAGGTCGGCGGTGAACTCCGCGACGTGGACCATCTTCATGGATTTCGCGTTCTCGAAGACCGTGCCGGTGACCGGCGATTTCGGGACCTCGAGGAAATCGGCCGGACCGTTCCAGGTGTCCATGTACTGAGCGAGCACCCGCCACATGTGGCCGCATTCTCCGCCCAGGATCCACTTCACCCCGAGCCGCTTGGCCTCCGCGTATATCTTGGAATTGAGCCGTTTCGCCATCTCGTTCGTGGTGAAGAAGCCGAAGTTGCCGCCTTCCGAGGCGTACGTGCTCCAGGTATAGTCGAGGCCGAGCTCCTCAAACAGCATGAGGTAGCCCATGGCCGTATACGTGCCGGGATCGGCGAACAGGTCGCCCGACGGCGTAACGAACAGGATCTCGGCACCCTTCCGGTTGAAGGTGGGCTTGATCCTCTTGCCCGTGACGGTCTCGATGTCGTCGAGCATGTATTCGAGGTTGCCGACGATCGTATGGGGCTCGAGACCCAGGTGGTTGCCCTTCATGTAGCAGTTCGAGACCGGTCCCGCGATCCACTCGATGTTCAGGCCGAGCTCGTTCAGGAGCTCCCGGCCGATCATCGTGATCTCCGCCTGGTCGATGCCGTAGGGGCAGAAGACGGAGCAGCGTCGGCACTCGGTGCACTGGTAGAAGTAGTACCACCACTCCTTCAGCACGTCGACCGTGAGCTCGCGGGCGCCGGCCATCTTTCCGAAGATCTTCCCGGCCATTGTGAATTCTTTTCTATAGACCGAGCGTATGAGCTCGGCCCGGAGGACCGGCATGTTCTTGGGGTCGCCCGTGCCGATGAAGAAGTGGCATTTATCGGCGCAGGCGCCGCAACGCACGCAGATGTCCAGGAACAAGCGGAACGACCGGTACTTTTTCAGCCGGTCCGCGATGCCCGTGAGGATTATTTCCTTCCAGTTCTCGGGCAGCTTCCAGTCCGCATCAGCCGGTCTCCAGTCCCGGGGGTTCGGGAAACCGACGAGCTCCAGGCTTTTCGGCTTCGAGCCGTGGCAGAACATGCCCTCTTTGAACACCACGGGCGTGTCCATCCATCCCGTTTTCGGCAACGTGTAATCAACTTTCGCCAACTCTTCTGGTTTCGGAAGTTTCGCCATGATTACTCCTTTTCCACCGGCAGGCCGGCTTTTTTCATCTTTTCCCTGAAATCGTTCTCATATTCCTCATAGGTGTGGACATGGACCGGATAGTTCCAGGGGTTGATATGCCGCTTGGTGCGGCTGGTGTTCGCCAGAACACGGGTGGGGCTCATGAAAACTCCGCCCATATGCACGAGCTTGCTGAAAGGGAAATAGGCGAACAGCGTGCAGAGGAGGAACAGGTGGATATAGAACAGCGCGCCAATACCCTGCGGAACGACCGGGTTCAAGCTTACCAGGCCCATGGCCAGCATCTTCACGCTGATAATGTCCGTTTTATAGAAATACCGCATGAGCACGCCGGTAAAGCCGATCCCCAGTATCAGGAAAAGCGGGATGTAATCATTGACGAGGGAAAGGTACCGCATCTGGGGGATGCCGATCCTCCTGAGGAAGAGATACAAGACGGCCCCGAGAAGGACGACGTCGGTCATGTACAGGAGCGGGGTCCCGATCTGAAGGAAGCTGTCAAGCCCTTCGGTCAGCTTCACCGCCAGGGGCACCTGCTCTGAAAAAAACCGCAGGTGCCTGATCAGAATGATGAGAAAAGACCAGTGAAACGCCAGGCCCGCGGCCCAGAGCCACTTGGCTTCGCCGTAGGCGAGCTGAGTTCCCTGATGCGTCTGCAGTTTCAGGTTTCTGAAGAGGGAACGGAAGAACAGAACTTCAAGGGCCATCCTGCCCATCACCCCGAGGACGCCGGAGGGATTTTCCAGCTTGCTGTGTTTGATCCAGGGAAGCGATTTCTGCTGACCGCAGGTCGTCGGGATGCGGAAGGGAACCGGCGAGCTGCCCCAGAGCAGGATGCGATAGATCATGCCGCCGATAAACACGGCGACCGCCGCATAGGGGAGGATGACTCCGAACAAAAACTGCATGTTCCCCATGGCCACTCCCGCGTAGGCTATCGCTGCGAGAGCCAGCACTGCAATGAAAGAAATTATGACTTTCATTTCGTTACCTCTTTTCGTTTTAGGTTAGCAGCCCGTAAACGGTCTCGCGGTGTTGTCAATCCTGATTGTCTACAATGAGACGCGCCTGCTGCAAGAGCCTGAAGGTCATGCTTCTCGCTTCGTTCGCTTTGAGCTCATAGATCTTCTCCCGGCACTTCATGTACTGATCGAATGCAAAAAGGGCCAGGTCGTCTATGACGGATTCAAAGGCCGCGAGTTCCCCGGCAATCCCCTGCTGCTGCAGGATCTCGCCTCCGAGTTCCTGCCGGACCACCTTCTTGAGCTGAAAGATGAAGGCGACCGCATCGGACGGCGCAAAATCCTGGATCGCCCTGATCCGTACGATGCTGTCCAGAAACCGGGAGACCTCATCAGGCAGCATCCCCGCGAGCAGCCCGTCAAAGAGGCCCGCGGTCCCTTCCGCAAGGGTGTAGCCGACGGGGTTCGTAAACTGGGCCTTCTGCTTTTTCAGAAAGCTGGACGTATCGCCCGGATAGGTTTCCGCGATCATGTCGAACCATTTCTTGAGGATCGCGGGCTTTTTTTCTATGAGATGCGCTTTAAGATTCATATACCTCTTGAGCCCGGCAGCAATCCTCCTGCGGCAGGCGCTCCGGGGAACCAGGCCGGTCGTTAAAAGAACAACAGGTGCTGCACCGACTCCATCTCTTTCTGGATCTCCGCGAATGAGACGAATTTCGTTTTCAGCTCGGCGCCCATGTCCTCAGCTTCGGTGATCAGCTTATCTTCAGTCAGTCCGAGCCTCTCCATATCTTCCTTGCAGACCCAGACCGGCAGATCGATGAGCAGGCAGCTCTTGATATGGCTCTCCGTGCTCGTCACGCCGTAGATCTTCATGGCCTGCTGGTCCTTCACCATGTTCAAAACGCCGTCGCCGACGAACACGACTGTCGGGACCACCGAATCGCCGTCGTCCATATAGATCTCGGCGGTTTGGCTCGCGATGGCATGGGTGAGCGCGAGGCGGGGATTCTCACTTTTGTACGGCGGCCTTTGCACAACGAACAATAGTTTTACGGCGCCCATTTACTCACCTCCGATATGAAGCAGCTTGTCGGTTTTTACCGTTTTTGCCAGGTACCAGTCCATGCTGGCTCGCTTGATGCCTTCGATCGTGTCATCCTTGTGGTATCCCCGGGCCTCGGCGCACGCCTCGCACACGGTGGTCTCCATGCCCTTGGCCATGAGCTCCTTCATTTTTTTTTCGTTGTGAGAATAATCCTTGAATGCCTTCTGCCCCTTCTTGGCCATCATCACCGCGTTGCCGGACAGCCACATGTTCACCTTGTGGCCTTTGGCGATCGCGGCATCGGCGAGCTTGAACGCGAAATCAAGCGACATCGAGCCGACCAGAGAGGGGAATACCCCTAATGTCAAGTCTCCCATAGTATCCTCCTTAAATGATTCAGCAGTTGTGAAGATAAGAAGTTATGAAGATGAAAAGCCTTTGCCTCTCAACTTCTCAACATCCCAATTTCCAAACTTCCTGCTTTTTCTTACAGCCACGCGGTCTTCTCGTAGTCGTTCATGATGAGATCTACGATGTCGCCGTAGCCGATGAGCTTCACCTTGGAATTAACATTTGCGGCGGTATATCCTCTGGTCTCGAGATCATCCGACAGAGCGTAGAAGTTTGCGCCCGCCTTTGACAGCACGGGAGACTCTTTTCCGTTTTCCTTCACCACGGCGTGGTAAACGCCGTTCCCCACCAGGATGATCCCCATCTTATCCGCTTGCATTCTTTCCAGGGTGTTTTCCGTTCGCCGCCAGTCGCTTAAAAAAACCGCTACCTTCATTGTTCCACCTCCCCAGAGTAACGTTCAAGATCAAAAAAACAGGGGATTAGTTATTCAACTATCCCCTTTGTATGGCAGCCTATCACCGCTTTAAATCTCGGTTACCGTAATCGCCTGCTGCGGGCAATTCTCCACGCAGGTCAGACAGTTAACGCATTCGGACATGTTCACCGGGTCGGCCTTGCCGCCTTCCAGCTTGAACACGGACTGCGGGCAGACGTTGACGCACGTGCCGTCGCCGTCACATTTTCCTTTGTCGACTGTTACCATGTACATGGCGGTTGCTTCCTCCTTAACGCGCTTCTGAAGGGCCTGAGCCCTGCTCCCGATCTCAACGCAACGGGCATGACTGCGCGCACCCATGCTTTATGGCTTTATGCGCGCGAGCCGATGGACTCAGGCAGCGGCCGATATCCTTGTCGCCAATGCCCGCTGCCTTTTGCGGTGGTGCGCATCCCGACGGTGCTTCAGAGACCGAACAATTGCTATACGCAGCCGGTCGGCTTGGGAAGGCCGGCGATTTTGCACGCCTGCTTTGCGGGACCGCCCGGATACAGCTCATAGAGATACTTGGTGTTGCCCTTCTCAGCCCCAAGCTTCTTGCCGATCTCTTTTACCAGGATTTTGATCATCGGCGCGATCTGGTACTGCTTGTAATATTCGCGAAGAAAATTCACGACTTCCCAATGCTGATCGGACATCTCGATCCCTTCAACCTCTGCGAAATACTTGGCCACATCCATGTTCCAGTCATCCAGATTGGCCAAAAAACCGTCCTCATCCACTTCAATCGTCTTGCCTTTTACCGAAATCGTTCCCATCGTTTCTGTCCCCTTTCATTAAATGAGTTCGGGTGCCTCATAAGCTCCCATAGTTGTTGAGTCCCGTCACTGCCTTTTTACCCTGTACCGCACTGTATCATCTTACCGGACGCACGCCGTTTATGCCGGTTTGCGTTTTACTTTCAGAACGTACATCCGTCCTCCTTGCCTGTCCATGAAGCCCCTGCTGATGCCGCTCGAACGGTGCGTCCGAACATCGTAATTTAACACCGCGTCCTCGTAATCTTCTCCCGCGAGCATCTCGGAAATGTCTTTTGACAATTGAGCTGCCGCCATCCCGAGCGCCTGCATCATCACCTCTCCCACGTTCTTCTTCGTTGAATCGACGAGGTAGATCGCTCCGCAGGAGCCGCACGTGCCGCCCAGAACGCTTTCCACAGCATCAATGGCAATCGGGGCCGGGCTTGCCAACCTTGCGCTGCAAAATGGACAGACCGGCTCAAGGCCTTCTCTTGTTCCCGACCTCACGGTCTACCCTTCTTTCCCGGCCCGCTGTTTCCTTCTGTTGAACGCCCGGGCCTTCCCTACCATCGCCTTCGCCCACTGTGGCGTGGCCAGGGCGTGTATATGAGTATAGGACGCCACGATGTTTTTATAGACGATGCCGTCTCCCTTGCCGTCTATGCCGTGGCCCCGTTCGACATGATACGCCATTGAAGGCTGTCCGTCAACATGCGCTACGCGGGAATAATGGAATTCATGCCCGCGGATACTGACCCCCTTGTCAAGGAACAGGCTGGCGTCGCCGGATTCCAGGATGGTATAGCCATGCGCCTGCGGCCGTTTTTCAAGAACGAAATCCATTGGCAGCACACCGGTCATCGAATAGTGTGTCCCGCCCACCGACAGGCTTCGGCCGAGATAAATAAGCCCTCCGCATTCCGCGTAGATCGGCAGGCCGCCTTCTGCCCTGCTCCGGAGCGATGCGCAGAACCCTTGATTGGCGGCCAGTTCCGCTGCCTGCGTTTCGGGAAATCCGCCGCCGATATAGAGCGCGTCGAGGTCATCGGGCAGCGCCCTGTCCCTGAGCGCATTGATTTCCCGGAGGACGGCTCCGTGCCGCTCGAGTTCCTCCAGGTTGTCGGGATAGTAGAACTGAAACGCCGTATCCCTGATCACTCCGACGACGACCCGTTCACCCTGTTCCGGGAGCAGGGTTTCAGATGCCGCACTTTGCGAGGTCTCAATCTCCGAAGCAGCCTGAGCAACCGACCAAAGTGCGTCGAGATCAAGATAGCGTTCAGCGATGGACGCTGCGGCAAGCAGCGCTTGCTCTACTTCCGGGTGTTCGTGAAACGGCGTCAAACCCATGTGCCGTTCCGGAAATTCGCCGCTTCGCTGCCGGGGGACGGCCCCGAGTACCGGGAGGCCGCTGCTCTGTGCAATGGCCTTTCTGATGACGCCTTCGTGCCGTCCCGATGAAACATTATTGAGAATGACCCCTGCCAGGTTCACCTCGGGATCATACTGTTTGCAACCGAGTACAACTGCAGCCACGGTGCTCGTCGCTTTGGTACAATCGACAATGAGCGCGACCGGAGCTCCCAGCAGCCTGGAGAGGCGGGCCGTACTGTAGGCGCCGGACTCGTCCACACCGTCATAAAGTCCCCGGTTGCCCTCGATGACGGCGGCATCCGTGCCTCTCGCATGTTCCGTAAAAGACCGCAGGATGCGGTCCCGCTCCATCATGAAAAGATCGAGATTATAACAGGGTCTGCCAGCCGCAACTCCGAGCCAGCCGGCATCTATGAAATCCGGTCCTTTTTTAAAAACCGCAACCTGCCTGCCTCTGTTCCTCCAGGCGACAACGATGCCGATCGAGAGGGTCGTCTTGCCGAGCCCGCCCCGCGCGGCCGAGATTACCACCCTCGGGATAGTCAGCATTAGGATTGCGGATTGGCAGAACCTTCCGTGTGAGGAATTTCGATAAAACTGCCGCCAAAGTAAGAATAGACCAGCTTGCCTCCGTCAACGAGCTCGCGGATCGCGGCCTTAACCTCGTCTCTCGTGGCGCCCTCTGCCTCCATTGCCTTGGTGATATCGCCTGCCTTCATCTTCTTCTTGCCCTGGTTCTTCTCAACCAGCTCATACACTTTTTTCGTCAGTTCTGCAGCGTCCATAGTCGCCCCCCTCCGGATAGAAGATTCACAGCATGAGAAAACCGGCCCCGGTAGTAAAACCGGGGCCGGTATGTAAGCAATGCAACCAATCCTATTCCCACTTGAAGGTCGGCGTCATTCTGAACGTTTCGCGGGCAAAGGTAAAGTCATCGATGTGCTGATAGGTGAACGGCAGTCCGGTCATCTTGAAGAACCGCTCCCAGCCGATTCGCTCGATCCACTCGCCCATGCGCTCGTGCTTGCGCGCATCCTTGGCATAGACCTCGACCAGGTGCTTCACGGCCTGGACGACCTCGGGCCACCTCGGCGGATTGTTCGGCAGGAACGGGATGGCCAGTTTCGACATACGGGGAATACCGCGGGCATTGGACACCTTGCCGCCCACATAGATGGAAATACCGTCACCGGCTCCATCGGCAATCGGCAGCGAGGGGCACATGGTATAGCAATTACCGCAGTACATGCAGCGCTCGGCCTTGATCTTCACCGACTTCGTTGCCGGGTTGGGGCTGATGGCGCCCGTGGGGCACGACGCGATGGTCGTCGGGATTTCGCACTGGTTGCCGAGCGTCGCCTCGTTCACCTTCGGGGGCAGGCGGTGAATACCGAGGATGGCGATGTCGGAACAGTGCACGGCGCCGCACATATTGAGGCAGCAAGCCAGGGCGATCCTGACGCGCGCCGGAAGGGACTTGGTGGTGAAGTATTCATGGAGCTCATCCATGACCGCCTTGACCACGCCGGAGGCGTCCGTTGCCGGGGTGTGACAGTGGACCCAGCCCTGGGTATGCACGACGTTGCTGATGCCGTAGCCGATGCCGCCCACGAGGTGGCCGCGCTTTTTGAGCTCGACCTGGAGCGCATCGACCTGGTCCTTCGGCGGGAAGAACTCGATATTGTGGCGCGTGGTCCAGCGCAGATAACCGCCGCTGAACTTCTCGGAGAGATCGCACATTTCGCGGATGTAGTCCGTGCTCACGAGACGGGGCGTGGCTATTCGTACGGTGTAAAGCTCGTCGCCGGTCTCGGAAACGTGCTTCATCGCGCCCTTGTTGATGTATTCATGGTACTTCCATTTCCCGTAGTTCTTCGCGATCACGGGAGGCAGGAATTTATGATAATCCGGTGCACCAAGGTCTGTTATTCTCTTCGGTTTGTCAGCCATTATAGGTTTTCCTCCTTGGAATTATTCGCGTTAAGTCTGCTCTTACTTCACTTCACCGGGACCCCAGAACACATAGGGGTTGGTCCTCGGAGCCTTCACCATCTGCGGCACGGGCGGGAGGCCGGTTGCTTCGAGCATGGACCTCATGCCCATGCGGTCGACGAGCTCGCCGATGCGCTCACGGTTCTTTCCGTGCTCATCCCACCATTCCCACAGCTTGCGGATCAGGGCTTCGAGGTTGTCGTAAGGGGCTTCAAGCTTCATGAAGGGCACGAGGACCCAGCTCATGAGAGCGCCGGTCACGATGGGGGCCTTGCCGCCGAGCATGATGGTGGCGCCCTTTTCCTTGCCGGGGCGCAGCGCCTTGGGCATGCGGTTGATGCAATGCATGCAGCGGTTGCAATCCTTGTCGTTGATCTTGAGGGTGCTGCCATCCCAGCTCATGCAATGGGTCGGGCACATATCCGTTACTTCGGTCTTGATGTCCATGTCCTTGGCGCAGTTCTTCACCTCGGCGGCATCGATACGTATGTTGTCGCGCCAGGTGCCGATGATGGAAAGGTCGGCGCGCGCTATCGACGCGGTGCAGTCGTTGGCGCAGCCGGAAACCGTGATCTTGAATTTGTAGGGGAAAGCGGGACGATGAAGTTCATCCTGGAACTTCTGGGTAAACGTATGACAGATCGACATGCTGTCGATGTTCGAGAACTCGCAGCGGGACATGCCCACGCAGGAGCTCGGGGTGCGGAGACAGGAGCCGGAGCCGCCGAGGTCCCAGCCCTTTGCGGTGATTTCGGCGAAGATCGGCTCAAGCTTATCGGTCTGGGTTCCAAGCCATACCAAATCGCCCGTCGAACCGTGGAGATTGGTGAGACCGCTTCCGTACTTGTCCCAGATATCGCACAGCTCTTTCATCGCCTTGGAGGTGTAATAAAAACCCGACGGAGGATTGATGCGAACCGTGTGGAAGTGGGCCACACCGGGGTATTCCTGCGGCAGGTCGCAGTAACGGCCGATAACGCCGCCGCCGTAACCGAGAACGCCCACGATGCCGCCGTGCTTCCAGTGGGTGACTTTGTCTCTATAGGACCGCTCAAGGATGCCGAGAAGATCTTTCGCCGTGTTACTCCTCACAGCGGCCTTCTTGATCTCTTTTACGAAACTCGGCCATGCGCCTTTTTCCAGGTCGTCAAGCATCGGTGTCTTACCATCTGTGCTCATTTAGGAAATCCTCCTTGTAAAATTTTTTCACGAGATAAGTGAACTGCTCATTAAGACATTAATCCATCACGGGAACAGAACAATGATCAATGCTGCCCTTCACTGTCCTTTGGGTCCTTTGGAACTGAAGACCTGATTTTCTATAACGTGTAAGGTAAGGTATCGATCCCCCTTTCTGAATAAAAAAATTAACAGGAAAAGAACTTGCAGAGAGGCGGGTTTGTGCGGCCAGCCCGTTATACCGCGCTTTGCTGTTTAAGCCTAACGATTGTAAGTACACTGACGGTATTAGTCAAATAAAAAAAACTAATTGCTTCATAACTGCCGACAAATTTCAAGGATGCGAATATAATAAACGCAATCAAAGGATTACAAATAGATATGATTTTATTTGGCTGGCGACAGAAGCTCAAGTAATTGCAAATTCACTGCCAACAGCAAACATGATTATCAATCTTATAAATCAGAATGTTATAACCTCTGGTAACCTGGACCCTTCTGTAAATTCAGGGTGCTATCACCTATATAGAGGAAAAAATTGTTTATATGCTTTTGTTTTTTAAATACATTAGCTATAAAAAAATATTTATTGGCATTTTTACCAAAATACCATCTAATATCTTCAATTTTTTTTCTTTTTCGTTCAACTTTAGGAATCCTTATTTCCCCATCCCATCTTATTGACACTTGCCCTGAAATTCTGATACCATAAAATACTTTCTTTAAGTTCAAACAATCCAGACAGCGACGGAGAAAAAAAATGATCGAGGCGAAAGTAACACTTATTGAGGATATGCAGTTTTCCGGCAAGGCCACATCGGGTCATACCCTGACTATGGATGCCGACGATATCTCGGGCGGTCACAATGCGGGGTTCCGGCCCATGGAGCTGCTGCTTGTCGGATTCGGAGGCTGCTCAGGCATGGACGTCATTTCCATACTGAGGAAAAAACGAGTGCAGGTTACGGGACTCGAGATCAACGTCAAGGGAGAAAAGACCGACGACTACCCCAAGGTCTACAAGGAAATCCATATTGAATATGTCGTGAAAGGCAAAGGCGTTGAGAAAGAAGCCGTGGAGCGGGCCATCACATTGTCCCTCGACAAATACTGCTCGGTCGGCGCAACGCTGGCAAAAACGGGTACGATCACGCACAGCTACAAAATTATTGAAGCATAATAATGATGAGGGAAGGTTCCGACGCGCCCGCTCGTCTTACTTAGTGCCCGTATTTAAATGTCTCTTTCCGTCATGCCGGACTTGAGGAGCCTGCCCCGGCACGTCCTAAGCCGGGGGCATCCAGAGGTTTTTGAAAAGACTGGATTCCTGCTTTCGTACCCTGCTCTTGCGATAACGCGGGCACAGGCAGGAATGACGATCTTAAGTGAAACGGCAATTAAGATGCGGACGCTACTTACCATCGCTGCGGTCCTCAAACCATCTCCGGTCCGCCAGCACCAGCGAAGTCTCGGTCTGACGCCCGGGGATGGACCAGTATTTCCTGAGAAACCGCTCCTTCTCTTCCCACGTGACAAGCCGGAAGCCGTGTTTCTCGTAAAACCGCACGGCCCACACGGCCGCGGCCCATGTGCCCACAAGCGTCGGCCGCGCGGACAGGGTTTTGAGGTGAGCGATGAGTTTCCCACCGATGCCCCTGCTCCTCTCCGTTGTCCGCACATAGGCGTGCCGGATGAGAGTCACGTCCAGAACGTCCTGGATGCCCATCACACCGACGAGTTCCCCGCCTTCCTCATAGCCCCAGAAGACCACTCCCGCGTCCATTTCATGCTGGAGATATTCACGGGACATGTAGGGCTCGTGATACCGGTCCACGGGGATCACACCCTTGTATGCGCGGGCCGCGTCATTGATGATGGAAAAAACGGCGTCGAAATCCTTATTCGTGCATGGCCGTATCATAAATG
>JAXIPA010000223.1:0-22942 GCA_045403145.1 Nitrospirota bacterium
GGGTCCCGGGAAGTACTAGCCGCGGACCCGCTGGATTGTGCCGTTGCTGATCATCTCGTGGAACTGGGCAAGCAGGGCCTGCTCTTCCTTGTCGAGGTGGCCGTCCTCGAGCGCGGATTCCATGATCTTGCGGTACTCGTCGGGCGTGATCTCAAGGTCGCTGATGGCTTGGTTGATGATCTCTTTAAGACCTGCTGCTGATTTACTGGGTTTTTCCATGGACGCCCTCCTCTGGGTTCACCATGCTCTTCGATGGTGGGTGAACATAGTTTACGGGAAGTCCAATACGTTGTCAACCCTGTTGTCATTTTGCAGCGCGGGGCTGAAGCTGCGCGGACAGCGTCAACGCATTTCAGTCGAACAACGCAGAAGCGGCGGCGGCTCGCACTCGAGGACGACCGTGCGCCCGGTGCCCGGATGGCAAAAACTCAATTCCGCGGCGTGAAGATGGTAGCCCGGGTCGCCGGGCAGCGCGCGCGAATCCGGCGCGGGCAGACCACCCGGACCGTACAGCGGATCGCCCGTAAGAGGGTGACCTGCCGCTGCCAGGTGAATGCGGATCTGGTGGGGCCTGCCGGTCGCAATACGCACGTCGCACAGGAAAGAATCCGCGCGGCGTTCGAGGACGATGACCTGCGACAGGGAAGGTTTGCCCTGCGGAGCGGCGGCATGAAGCGCACCGAGCAGGGGGTGCGGCACAGGACCGATGGGCGTGGTGATCGTCATCTCGTCCCAGGCGGGCAGACGCGTGGCAAGCGCTCGGTAGCGTTTGCCGACTGCGTTCGCGGACCACTGCCGCATGAGCGCCCTCCGGGCTTGAGGATTCCGGGCGCACAACACCAGACCCGAGGTCCACCTGCCAAGCCGGTGGAGGGGGGCGGCGTCGGGCGCATAGGCGCGCACCAGGTACAAAAGCGTCGATTGCAGGAAATGAGCTCCGGGAAGCGTCGGTAACCCGGCCGGCTTGGCCACGGCAAGCACGTCTTCATCTTCGTACAGCAGGGAAAAAGACCGGGGCGCATCGGGTTCGATCCAGGGCGGGCGCTGCCAGACAAGCTCGCATCCCGCATGGAGGAGTTTTTCGCATTGCGCGGGCAGTCCGTCGACGAGCACGCGGCCGGACTGAATGCGTTCCGCCCACTCCGTTGGGGAGGAGTGGGGGTAGCGTCGGCTGAGATACGCCAGCACCGTCCAGGCGTCGCCATCGGAGCCGATCTGTTCCCGGTATTCACAGCCGCCGTTGCTCGGGGAGAGGTAAGGGGTCAACTCTTCGTGCAAGCCCTGCTCGTTGCCGGTCACGATTTGATCGCACGACCTTTCATTCGAGTTTGAATATGCTTTCTGCCTTTCGGGGTAATCGCGGGAAACCGATGATTTATTCTTTTACGAAGTGTGACCCTCGCCGGTTCCTTCAGGATGTGCTCACCTCCGGATGACCAGCAGCGTGCGCCGGTCCCCGTTCTCCGCCGCGCGCTGCACCTGGGCCCCGCATCCCTCGCCGTACACCAGCTCTACCGCCTCGACGAATCCGGGGCTCAGACTGCGCGAGCCCGGCGCTTTCCGGGCATTGCAGGCGAACAGAAATGCATCATTGATCATGGCCAGGACCTCGTTGCCTTCCGAAAAGTGCATCGGCCAGAGAAGGCAGACCTTCGGCTTCACCTGCTCCAGGGGCAGGCCGAGCGCTATCGCGACGGTGTGCAGGGAGCAGTGGACCCGGCGATGGGACCAATAGGCAAAGAGACAGAGGCCGTCCTCGGCTGTGTCGATGGAAAAAAGCCCGGGTTCCTCTTCCTCGAACACGTTGTCGTATCCGTCTGCGGTCAGGAGATGGGGGCAGTATTTTGCAGCCTCGGGCAGGACCCTGATGATTCGCTTGAGCTCAGCCGTGGTAACGCAGACCTCATAGGACGAGCAGCAGCACCTCTCGCCCTTGGCGCAGCCGTTGCAGCGGTTCTCGAGCGACAGAAGCGACTCGACATCGACGTCCACGCTGCTGCGCTGATGCTGCGGCAATCGCTTCTGACGGCGTTTTTCAGATGCGTTCGATCGCATAGGCATCAGGAAGGATCGTAGCGGTTTTCGGAATGGCGATGTTCAACCCTGGCCCCCTTCCGCCTCTAGACTGCTGCATGAGTCAGGTCCAGGTGCACGGTCCCTTGGTCATCGGTCACCCATACCTGGCCATCCTGGATGGTGAATTGAAGTTTCATGCTGCGCTGCGCCAGCCTGGCGAGGGAGGGAGCGCTCGCGGGCAAGTTTATCACCGTCAGGTTGCGGGAGCGTTCGAGACTGTTCCTGATCTGGTTCAGCCACACATCGACACCGTGGCCGCCGTAGCTATAGATAAACACCTTTGCCGCGCGGCCGCAGGCCCTGCGAATGCGCTTCTCGTCGGGCTGGCCCACGTCGATCCAGAGCAGGATTGCGCCGGTCAAGTCCTTCTGCCAGAGCGACGGCTCCTCATCGTTCCCGATGCTGTCGCCAAAGACCAGCGCCTCGTCGGCGTGCAGGGCAAAGGCCATAAGGCGCACCATCATACGCTCGTCGGTCTCGGACGGGTGGCGGGCGATGGTGAGGCTGTGGTCGCCGTAGTAGCTACGGCTCATGTCGGAAATCTGGAGCTCTGCTTTGAAGATCGTAGATTTCAGCGCCATGTCGTCCTTGAAATGAGGTGGGGCAGGTGGAAAAACCACTTTGTGAAAACTATTTTTTCCCGAGCAGAATATACAGGGCGCCGAGGCCGCCGTCGCACTGCCGCGCCGTCACATAGGCGATGATGGACTTGCGGAAGTGGCCGGAAAGCCGGGTGACGACGGCGTCCTTCAGGCGGGCGCCCCTGACGGAGCGGAGACCCCTGCCGTGAATGACCTTGATGCAGCTCAGGCTTTTCCTGAGGGAGTCCCTGATGAAGTCGTCGAACTCTTCCTCCGCTTCAGGGACGGTGCAGCCATGCAGGTCGAGGAAGGCCTGGACCGAAAAGCGACCTTCGTGCAGGCTCCGAATGATGTCATCACGAAATGCGGGGTTGATCCACTCGACATATTCCTGGGTGTCCGGAAGATGGATCGGCCGCTCTCCCGCGGTGATCTCGGCGAGAACCGCAAGCGCCTCCCTGTCGGGATCGCGCTGGACCGGTTCCCTCTGCGTCTTTCTCTGACGGGGAACGCACGCGAGGGAACGAAACTCCTCTATCACGAGGACATCTTCCATCTCCCGTCCGAACAGTTCTTCATCGGTATATTCCTCTTTTTTCTTCCGGCGGGCAGGCGGAGGAGGAACAGCTTGTTTGTTCTCGATCCTTTTTCTGAGCTTCTCGAACGGGTGGATGATAAAGCTTTTATTGCCCATGACAACCTCGGAGACGGGTCCGTGTAGCAATCCGTCCGGGCGCGAATAAAAAGATCAGAGCGGGTCGTAAGCCGAGTTCTGTCCCCTGATCGCTCAGGGTGATGATCATTTATCTGGGCCCCCGATTGCTCGAAGGCACAAGCGACCTACCCGGAAGTCTCGGACGGGCCGTCCTTACCCCCTTGCGGGGGACGCTTCCCTATGTGGTCTTGCTCCAGGCGGGGTTTTCCAAGCACTCCCGGTCGCCCGGGAATCTGGTGGGCTCTTACCCCACCGTTTCACCCTTACCCCTGTACGGGGCGGTCTTCTTTTCTGTGGCACTGTCCATGGGGTCGCCCCCTGTCCCGTTTCGGGACCGCCTTGCCCTGCGGAGCTCGGACTTTCCTCCCCCCGTTACCGGGGAGCGATCATCTCACCCGCTCTGATTGCTTGAGAGGAGCCGGAATTCAGTAGTCAGGAGTCAGAAGATAAATCCATGATTGCATGCATTTCTTCTGGCTTCTGACTCCTGGCTCCTGACTACTTTATTTTCTCGTCTATCGCCTTATTCGCCAGCGCGTCCGCTTCCTTGTTCCGCTCCCTCGGGATGTATTGTACCTCGACGCTGCCTATCCTGGCAATAAGTTCCTTGACCTTCCGGTGGAGCGGTTCCAACCCCGCATTCTTCACCTTGTACTGTCCATTGACCTGTTTCACCAGCAGCTCGGAATCAGCCAGGAGCTTCACCCTGTCGGCGCCCAGCGTCACCGCGCGTTCGAGGCCGATGATCGCAGCTGAGTATTCCGCGATGTTGTTCGTCGTTGTCCCGAGATACCGCGCGATCTTCTGAACGGGTTTGCCGTCCTGCTTGATGAAGACGCCCGCGCCGGCCTCTCCGGGGTTGTTCCTCGAAGCGCCGTCGGTGTAGATGGTGAGTTCCATAGACGACCTTCTGAATTATAAACGCAGTACCTTCAGACCTCGTGACCCTGTGGAATTCAGCAAGCTGCCCTGATTTCGCTTTTCCGCGCGGTTGTCATTCCTGCTTGCCTGCGGCCGGTGATTATGGGCCTTGCACCCAGCGGTTACGAGCGCTACGCAGCAAATGCAGGGTGTGCAAAGCACGAATACAGGCTGTCCGGAATCCTTTTTGATTTTATGAGGAATGATTTCCGGCAAGCGGGATGGATGGTCGTTGAGGAACAGGTCTTTTTTTCCGCACTGTCAGGTTAATGGTTCTCCTGTACGATCGCTTCTTTAAAATAGAGAATGCGGCTGCAGTTGGGGCAGGTAATGATGCTCTCGTTCTTCTTTACGTTCACGAACACCTGGGGCGGGATGCTCATGTAGCAGCCGGAACACGACTCCCCGCGCGCCTCGGCCATTGCGAGGCCCTGCTTGGTGTTGAGCAGTTTCTGATACTGGGAGAGCACGGCGGGCTGGATGCGCGCGACCATGCCGAGCCGCGCCTGTTCGACGCCCTTTAATTCCTTCTCGATCTGCGCATGTTCAGCCTCGTGCTGTTTCAGCTCGGCCTGGAGCGCCGCTTCCTCCTCGCTGGCCCGCTGCTCCGCCGCCGAGATTCCCGCCGAAGCCGCGTCGATCTTTTCCATGAGGGCGAGAATGTCATCCTCTATGGCCTTGTTCTCCTGCTCGGCGGTCTCGATCTCCTTGAGCATCGCCTGGTACTCCTTGTTGTTCTTGATCTCCGAAGTGCGCGCCCTGAGCTTCTCAACTTTCTGAGCCCCCGCCTCCAGGTCCTGGTCGCGCTCCCTTTTGTTCTTCTGCGCCGTCAGAAGGTTCTCTTGGACCTTTTCGAGGTCCGTTTTGCTTGCCGTGCGTCTTCGCTCGAACTCCGCGAGTATTTCAGGCAGCCGTTTTTTCTTCTCGACAAGGCTGCGGATTTTCCCGTCTATTTCCTGAAGCTGAATAAGCAGGCTGAGCTGTTCGTCCATTGTTCCTCCAAAATAAAAAATGCGCCTCTCGGCGCATTTCTACAGGATCTTCGCTACCTTGGCGTATTGATATTCCGCATTCCGCATTCCGTACTCCGTATTGAAGATGGTGGGCCCACCAGGACTCGAACCTGGGACCAACCGGTTATGAGCCGGTAGCTCTACCAGCTGAGCTATGGGCCCTGCTCTGCCGCAAAATCCAAGCAAACGCAGATTAGCAAATTTCGATACGAATAATGTCAGACGAAATTTGTTTTGAGAATTGTTGTTTGTACTTTACGCTTAACCTCGAAAGGGCTGCTTATATTGGCACAACGCCCGGGAAATGTCAAGAAATTGCCGCCAGGCCGCCGCCCTATTCCATGAAGCTCTTGAGCTGCTTGCTCCTGCTGGGGTGGCGCAGCTTTCTGAGCGCCTTGGCTTCGATCTGCCGGATGCGTTCGCGCGTGACGTCGAACTCCTGCCCCACTTCCTCCAGCGTGTGGTCCGTCTGCTCGCCGATGCCGAAGCGCCACCGAAGCACCTTTTCCTCGCGTTCCGTCAGCGTGTTCAGCACCCGGCGGACCTGCTGGTGGAGGTTTCTGCGGATTGCGGACTCAAGCGGCGACGCCACCTTCTTGTCTTCGATGAAATCCCCCAGATGGCTGTCCTCTTCCTCGCCGATGGGCGTCTCGAGCGAGATGGGCTCCTTCGCGATCTTCATGATCTTGCGGACCTTCTCGACCGGCAACTTCATGGACGCCGCGATTTCCTCGGTCGTCGGTTCCCGGCCGAGGTCCTGCACGAGGCTGCGCGACGTGCGGATAAGCTTGTTCATGGTCTCGATCATATGCACGGGAATGCGGATCGTGCGGGCCTGGTCGGCAATGGCCCTCGTGATCGCCTGGCGGATCCACCAGGTGGCGTACGTGCTGAATTTGTACCCCCGCTGCCATTCGAACTTGTCCACGGCCTTCATGAGTCCGATGTTGCCTTCCTGAATGAGGTCGAGGAACTGCAGCCCGCGGTTGGTATATTTCTTGGCGATCGATACGACCAGCCGCAGGTTCGCCTCCACCAGTTCGCTCTTGGCGACTTTCGCCCGTTCTTCCGACCGTTCGTAGGCCCTGAGCGCCTTCTTGAGTTCGTCGGCCGGAACGCCGCAGTCCATTTCGATCTTCTTCACCCGCTTGACCGCGTTCCGGTAGGTCTTCTCGATCCCCAGGAGCGTTTCCTGTTTCATTTCGAGGCGGCGCGCCGCGTTCTTGAGCTCCCGCTCGCCCAGGCGCATCTTCTTGAAGACATCCTTGAGCTCGATGATGGTCAGGCCGGACTTCCGCTCGAGGCCGTGGATCTCGCGCTCCGACAGCAGGACTTCGCTCACCATCTCCCTGAGTTTCATGACCAGCCGGTCCGTCTGCCGACAGTGGATATTGAGCGCCTCCAGCTTGTCGAAGAGGGCATAACGCGTCGTCTGCATCTTCTCCCTGACGGATTTTTTCCGCGCTTCGCTGCACCGGCTGCTGTTGATGTGGTTCGTGAGCGTGTTGAGTTCCTTGGTATGGCGGTCCACCTCGATGATCAGCCTGAGCACCCGTGCATGGAGCTCATCCTCGTTCTGGCTCTGAAGGTCTTCGAAATCATCATCCCCGGCGTGCACGATTTCGTGGATGCTGATCTTTCCCTGCCGCAGTTTGTCGCCCAGATCGCGCACGTCCTGGAGCGAGAACGGAAGCCCGTAGAGGATCTGGGCGGCATCGCGCTTGCCTTCCTCGATCCGCTTCGCAATGGCGACCTCGCCTTCCTTGGACAGAAGCGGCACGGTCCCCATTTCTTTGAGGTAGAGGCGGACAGGGTCATCCGTCTTGCCGAGGCCCACATCGACATCGTCCTCCTCGACTTCCTCCTCGGCCGCCTCTTCGAGGCCCACCTCTTCCGGCTCGACACCGTCTTCGAGCTCGTCGTCGGCCGGTTGGCGCACCTTGCCGTCGTGCCGCGAGCCCGCGATATCGATGTCCATGTCGCCGTCGCCGAACAGAGAGATGATGCTGTCGAGCTGTTCCGTCGAAACGTCTTCGTGCGGAATCGACTCGCCGTGTTCTTCAAAGGGAACGTAGTTCCGCTCTTTTTCCGCGGCGCCTGGTTTTTTCGCGTCGCCTGCCTTGCCCTTCTTTGACATACTCTGGTGCTCCTTTATGCGATGACGTTCACCTGTCCGTCATCGCGAAGTGAATGCCGGTTTACAGACCGGGGATGCGCCGCCCGGGCCTTCTGCAAAGCTGCTGCTGCGTTTCCAACAGCCGCTTGTATTCCTCGATATTGCCCTGTTCCTCCGCTGCTTTGAGCGACTTCACGATCTGCTTCATTTGCTTCTCGGGGTCATGCTGCTTGATCAGCGCAACGCAATCCCGGCTGGACTTCTGCGGGTCATCATAGGCCACGTCGAGCACGGTATAGTGGGAAAACAGGCCATTAAGCTCCTCGTCCCCCTCTGTGAGCAGCGCCCGGGGGTCGAGCCGCCCGTTCGCCTTGAGGACCGAAAAGATCCTCTCCGCCGCCCGGCGGTACAGGGGGTCGGTGAAGTCCTGCGGCTGGATCTCCTCCTGCAGGCTCTCCGCGAATCCCGCATCCTTCAGCATGAGGTGGATCAGGGTCTCTTCAGCCTTGGGCCGAAGGCTCCTCGGCGATACGGCAGCCTGTCCCCTCGCAAGCGTAGACGTCACCCGCCTTGGTTCCTTCGGCAGCTCCCGCCGGAGGACCGCCTCATCGAGATCAAGGGCCTCTGCGGTCTTTTTCAGATAATAGTCGCGTTCGATGCCGCTCGGAAGCTTCGAGATGATCCCGAGCATTTCACCGGCCTTTTCCACCTTCTCGTCGATTGACTTGACCGGCCCTCCCGTGACCACCTGGCCGAGTACGAAGTCCATGAACTTCACGGACTTCCTGAGGCAGGCGGCAAATACCTCATAGCCCTGCTTGTTCAAAAACGTGTCCGGATCATCGCCGTCGGGAAGCGAGACCACGTTTACTTTCATCCCGCTTGCCACAAACAGGTCAAGGCCCCGCAGGGCGGCTTTCACTCCCGCGGGATCAGGGTCGAAGATGAGCACCAGGTTCCGGGCAAACCGTCGCATCAACCGGAGATGTCCCTCGGTGAGGGCTGTACCGAGCGTGGCCACCGCATTCCTTGCGCCATATTGGTGGCAGGCAAGCGCATCCAGATAACCCTCGACGATGATGAAATATCCCAGCCTGCGGCCCTGCTCTTTTGCCCTGTCCAGGCAATAGAGCACATTGCTCTTGCTGTAGAGCGGCGTTTCGGGCGAGTTCAGGTACTTGGGCAGCGAGTCGTCCATCACCCGGCCGCCGAAGGCGATCACGTTTCCCGAAATGTCGCGGATCGGAAATATGATCCTGCCCCGGAACCGGTCGTAGTATCCGTCGCCCTCGCTCCGTTTGACGATGAGCCCCGCCTTTTCCATCAGGCCGGCGGGATGCCCCTTCTGTTTGAGATGCTTGAGCAGCCCGTCCCACTCGGGGCGGGCAAAACCGAGCGCAAAATCTTTTACTGCCGGGCCGTCCACACCGCGCTTCGCGAGGTACGCCCGCGCCGCGCTTCCAGCCGGTCCCTCGAGCTCTTTCCGGAAGTACTCAGCCGCATCGGCGACGATCGCAAGGAGCGCCGCGCGTTCGTCTACGCTTTTCCTGTCCGCCCGGGACCCGGTTTCAGAGGGCAGCGAAATTCCCGCCTTGCCCGCCAGGCTCTTCATTGCCTCGGGAAAGTTCAGGCCTTCCTGGAGCTCAAGAAACTTGAATACGTCCCCGCCAACGCCGCATCCGAAACAGTGAAAGATCTGTTTGTCCGGGTTGACATTGAACGACGGCGTTTTCTCGGCATGAAAGGGGCAAAGCCCCACGTGGTTTTTCCCCGTTTTTCTCAGGGAAACATACCCGGAGACGAGATCAACGATGTCAACGCTGTCTCTGACCCGGCTTATGATGTCGTCGGAGAACACGTTATTTTTTCAGCTCCGCCACCGTGACGCCCGCGCCTCCTTCGGCCGGCTCTCCGGACCGAATCGATGCGATCAGGGGATGGTTCTTTAGGTATTCCGTCACCGACGCTTTCAGCGCCCCGGTCCCCAGGCCGTGAATAACCGTCACGGACGAAAGACCATATACCCCCGCACGGTCGATAAAACGTTCGAGCTCGGCCAGGCCTTCATCCACGCGTAGGCCGATGATATTCAACCGGTCCGTCGAACCTTCCTGCTCGTGAAGATCAGCGCCCCAGCCCGGGGTACGATAGGCGTTCTGCCTGTTGAGCAGGGGCTCGATTGGCATAAGTTCCTTTGCCGAAAGCTTGATCTTCTTGCCGTCTATATCGATCTCGAGTAAGCCCCGGTGTGCGGCAAGCACCGTTGCAGATTTGTTCAGTCTCGGGATCCGCACCCGGTCGCCGGGATGGAGATCGGGGATCGGCGCTGAAAAACCATATTCCTGCTCTCCCGCCCCGGGTTCGAGTTTTTTCCGCTGCGACTCGATCTCCGCGGCAGTCCTTCTGATCTCTGTCTGCTCGAGTGCCGCGGTGCGGGACAGTTCGCGGAGTTTCTGCCGGAGCGAGGCCAGGACCTCCCTCGCCTCCGTTTTCGCCTTTGCTATCGTGCTCCGCGCCTCATCGCCTGCTGTCCGGAGCGCCGTCTCGGCCTCGCTCCGCGCCTGTCGTACGGCGGCAAGTTCGCGCTCGAGCGACTCGCGCTCCGCTGCAAGCCGCTGTGCGTCGGTCTCCACCTGCTTCAGCAGGTTTTCGAGTCTCGCGTCATCTTCTCCGATCCGGGCCCGCGCTTTCCGGACCACCTCATCCGGCACGCCGATCCGGACAGCCATGTCCAGGCCGTAACTTCTGCCTGGCCGGCCCGGTATGAGTCTGAACGTGGGTTTCAGCGTCTCCGGGTCAAACTCCATGGCGGCATTCTTCGCGCCGATCGTCTCCGCTCCGAAGAGCTTAAGCGTGTTGTGGTGCGTCGTTGCCAGCGTCATGCAGCCGCGCTCGATCAGGCTTTCGAGGACCGCAGCGCCGAGTCCCGCGCCCTCAGCCGGGTCCGTTCCCGCCCCGAGCTCGTCCAGGAGGACGAGGGAATCCCGGTCCGCCTTCCGGAGAATTTCAGCAATATGGCCTGCATGGGACGAAAAAGTGCTCAGGTCCTGTTCGAGGCTCTGCTCGTCGCCGATGTCGGCGAAGACCGAGCCAAAGCACGGCAGCTCGCAGCCCTCCGCTGCGGTGACCGGGAGACCGGCGAGCGCCATAAGGGAGAGAAGCCCCACGGTCTTCAAGATCACCGTCTTGCCGCCAGCGTTCGGGCCGGAGAGGATCAGCGCCCGGTCCCCGGCGTCCAGCTCAACGTCGTTCGGCGCCACCTCTCTGCCGTCCGCGGTTTTCTGTTTCCAAACGAGAAGCGGATGCCGCGCCTGGTAAAGACGCATGCGCCTATCGGGAGAGAGCATCGGCACGGCGCCGCCCGCATCGATCCCGAAGCGCGCCCGTGCACAGACGGCGTCGATCGCCGAAAGAGCATCGATCGTATCCTTTATAGCCGTTGATTCCTGCGCGAGGAGGCCAGTCAGCTCCCGAAGGATGCGTTCAACCTCCTCACGCTCCTCCATGCGAAGCTCTGCCAGCCGGTTGTTCTGCTCCAGCACATCGAGAGGCTCCACGAAGAGCGTGGCCCGCGAGCCCGACTGTCCGTGCACCACACCCCTGATGCTCTGCCGGAACTGCGGTTTGAGCGGCAGCACGTACCGGTCATCGCGGATCGTAATCACCGGATCCTGGATGACCTTTTGGAAGCCGCTGTCCTGGAGGATACCGGACAGGTGACTCAGGATGCCGTCCCTTGTCCGCGCGAGCTGCTTGCGGATCTTCCGGAGTTCGGGGCTGGCCGAGTCCTTGATCTCGGCCCGTTCATCAATAGCGGAAAAAACCGCGTCTTCGATATGCTTCAGCGGCCGTATGGATTCCGCTTTTGAGCAGAGCAGCGGGGCTGCGCGGCCGCTCTCGACTCCCTTGCCGTCGAACCGCTGGAAAAACCGCTTGACCCGCCTGCCGGCGGCGAGTGTTGCCGCCGTATGCAGGAGTTCAACAGGCGTATACATGCTGCCGGCAACTCTCAGCTTTTCGATTGCCCGCCCGACATCGTGGATGCCGTCAAGCGGCGGGTTCTCCCCGCTCCGGAGAATCTGTATGAATTCCTGCGTTTCATTGAGACGGGCCTGAACAGTCTCCCGGTCAGCGGCGGGCAGCATCCCGCCCACCACCGCACGGCCGGCTTCCGACGCAGCGTAACCGGCGACAATACTCACCATCTTGTCAAATTCCAGCACCCGGAGGGAATGTTCGTTCATTTGAAAACCGTGACGCGAGCCATGATTCGGACAGATCACTGTCTCTTGAAGCCAGGCACACTCGATATCTCGAAGTTGCTGATGGATTGTCGCACTCACGCTGGACGACGGATTGCGACCGGGTCGGACCGGCATCAATCCCGGCGGCCCGTATTGCCGGATCAACAAAGCCCGAAGTCCCGGAGGGGCAACTCCTAAAAAAAATCAGGGGGCCTCGGTCTTCCTGGCCCCCTGTTCCGATCCGTTGTAAGTAAAGAGCGCGCCGCGTGCAAGAAGCTGGTCGTTATCCCAGCGCATGTTTTACAAGCTCACTGACGAGCTTCCCGTCCGCACGCCCGCCAACCATGGGAACGAGCGCTTTCATGACCTTGCCCATGTCCTTTGCGCCCTGTGCCCCGGTCTGGACGACGGCATCGCGAACCATGGCTTCGAGCTCCTCGCGGGACAACTGCGCCGGAAGGTAAGCTTCGAGGAACGTGATTTCCGCGGTCTCCTTGTCAACGAGGTCTTGCCGGCCGCCCTTCGCAAACTGCTCGGCTGAATCTCTTCGCTGCTTGATGAGAGAGCGTATGGTCTCAATTACCTCGTCTTCGGTGAGAGGCCTCCGCTTGTCGATTTGCTTGTTTTTGAGGGCTGCGTTCAACATCCGCAGGGTCGAGACTTTGTCTTTCGCGCCGGACTTGAGGGCTGCTTTCGTATCAGCTTCTATATTGTCCCGTAATCCCATCCGCCCCGCCTCTCTCCTCACTCCCTGACATCACGCCGCCGACAGCCGGAATTCCCCTTCAATGCGAACCTGTTTAGCCATGCCTGTACATGCGCGCGGTCTTGGCAGCCTTCTTGCGGGCTGCCAATGCCTTTTTCTTGCGCTTCACGCTCGGCTTCTCATAGTGCTCTCTTTTCTTAACTTCGGAGAGCACGCCTTCTTTTTCGATGCTCTTTTTGAATCTACGGAGCGCGACCTCAAAAGGCTCGTTATCCCTCAACCTGATACTCGGCACTCTGACTACACCCCCCCTCCTGATGTATCGTATTGTAATGGTTGTTATTTTATGCTGTTTTCTCGGAAAAGCTCCGCATCCAAATGATGGGAAACCGCTCTCTTTTTGTCTGAAGCGGCATAATCATAAAAATTAACAACTCCACCCCTGAATGTCAAGTGAAATTTTCGATAGCTTTTCAGTCAGTTTTAGCGGAAGGATGACTCAAGGTTAAAACCGTGCGCCATCCGAACTATGTCAGCTCCGGTAAGCCGCATTGATCTTCACATATTCGTACGACAAATCGCAGGTCCAGACCGTGGCGCTCCCTTTGCCCTTGTGCAGGTCGATAATGAGCTGAACCTCCCGCTGCCTGAGCGCGAGCGAAGCCTCGCGGTCCGCCGCCTTTCCCAGGCCCAGGCCTTTCTCAACGAGCTTGGTCTTGCCGATGTATATGTCGGTCCTCGCCTCATCCATCTCCACGCCGGCATAGCCCAGCGCGGCCATGATCCTGCCCCAGTTCGCGTCTTCCCCGAAGAGCGCTGTTTTGACGAGGCTGGATTTCGCAACGGTCATGGCCGCGCGTTTTGCCTCTCCCGGGTTTTTCGCCGTCCGCACTTCGATCTCTATGAACTTCGTTGCGCCCTCGCCGTCACGCACGACCTGCCTTGCAAGCGAGCGTGCCACCGCATCCAGGCCGGCCTGGAACTTCTTGAACTCCCTGCTGCCGGCGGCGATTCTCTTGTTCCCCGCCGCGCCGTTCGCCATGCAGAGAATCATGTCGTTTGTGCTCGTGTCGCCGTCAACGGTGATCGAGTTGAAAGACTTATCGGTCGACGCCAGCAGGGCTTTTTTGAGCAGGGGCGCCGAAAGAGAGGCATCGGTAACGATAAAGCAAAGCATGGTCGCCATATTCGGGTGTATCATGCCCGAACCTTTGGCGATGCCGGCGATCGTGACGGTTTTTCCACCGATCTCTTCCTGCACGATCGAAAGTTTCGGGTAGATATCGGTGGTCATGATCGCTTCCGCGGCCTGCTCCCAGCCGGTGACCGACAGCAAGCCGGCTGCGGTTGCAATCCCGGTGGTGACCTTCCCCACCGGGAGAAACTCTCCGATCACGCCGGTTGAGGCAACCAGCACGGCATCCGGTCTGACTCCCAGCTCGCTTGCCGCAGCCTCCGCTGTAGCGCGGGCGTCCGCCAGGCCGCGCTTCCCCGTGCAGGCGTTGGCGCATCCGCTGTTGGCGATGATGACCTGCCCTTTTCCGGACTTGACCCTGGCCAAATCCAGCAGGACGGGGGCCGCTTTCACCCGGTTCTTCGTGAAAACGCCGGCAACCGAGGCCTCGCGGTCCGAATAGATGATTGCAAGGTCCTTCTTTTCATTCTTTTTGATCCCGCTCGAGATGCCCCATGCCTTGTAACCGGCCACGGAAAAGTTCTTTGTATCCAGAATCCTCATGAGTTTACCCCTGTTCGCATAATGAAAAATTTAATCAGCCCTTCAGCCGGCGCCTGGCAAAGTCGTCGGCTATCTCTTCCTTGAACTGATTATACTTTCCCCGCGCAAGCAGCAGTGCACGGTTGACCGGCGCAATCCCTATTATGGAAACAGCCCGGCATGCTTGAGTCCCTCTGTCTCATCAAAACCCATCATCAGATTCATGTTCTGTATGGCCTGTCCTGATGCGCCTTTTACGAGGTTATCTATGACCGTGACAACCACGGCCCTTCCCGTGCGCGGATCGGCATAGACCCCGATGTCGCAAAAGTTCGAACCCCTCACATTCCGCACATTCGGGAGCTGGCCTGCAGGAAGCACACGTATGAATGGTTCGTTCCGGTAAAAGTCCCGGTACAGGGAATGCAACCGGCCGGTATCATCCGCCGGGTTCAGCGAGGCATAGATCGTGGTCAAGATTCCCCGGTTCATGGGAATGAGATGAGGGGTAAAGGAAATCGTGACCGCCTTCCCGGCCAGCGCGCCGAGCTCCTGTTCGATCTCCGGCGTATGCCGGTGCGTTCCGATCTTGTATGCCATCAGACCTTCGTTCACCTCGGGATAGTGGTGCGCAAGCGACGGGCTGCGTCCGGCTCCGGATACCCCTGATTTGGAATCGATGATGATCGTCGTGAGGTCGATGGATCCTTTTTTCACGAGCGGCGCGAGTCCCAGAATCGCGCTCGTCGGGTAGCACCCCGGATTCGCGACAAGAGAGGCCTTTTTAATTTTTTCACGGTGCAGTTCGGGAAGCCCGTACACTGCGCTCTTGAGGAGATCGGGATACTGATGGCAGTGCTCGTACCACTTCTCATACAATGCCGGATCCGTAAGCCGGTAGTCGGCCGACAGGTCCACGACCTTTTTGCCGAGCTGCTGAAACCGGAAGGCGGCCTCTTGCGCCGTCACATGGGGAAGCGCCAGAAATACGAAGTCCGCCTTTCGAGCTATGACCTCCGGGTTAAGAGACTCGCAGACCAGATCAGTTAAGCCCGAGAGTTGGGGGAATATGGAAGAAATCGGCTGACCGGCGGATTTTTCCGACGTGACGGCGGCGACTGCGGCGTGGCGGTGATGAAGGATCAGCCGGTACAGCTCGCCGCCCGTGTACCCGCTCGATCCCACGATCGCTATCTTCAGTTTCTCGCTGGTCATAGTTTGCTAACTCTGGTCCGGACAAACCGGAACTAAAAGGCATTTCCCGCAAAGCCGCAATGTTTGCAAAAAACGCTGCATCCTTTGCGTCTGGTGATTTTTTTTATTGACGAGGCAAAACAACAAAACAAAAGGGAAGGCATCTCTACCTTCCCTTAAACCAAACAGGATCTGCAACTCAAGTAAACACAGATAGGTATATGATCCCTTATCTCTTGGAGAACTGGAACCGGGCGCGAGCCCCCTTCTGACCGTACTTCTTGCGCTCCACCGCGCGGGGATCGCGTGTCAGGAGGCCTTCCTTGCGCAGTTTGACGCGCGATTCGGCGTCAGCGGCAAGAAGCGCTTTGGAAATCCCGTGCCTGATGGCGCCGGCCTGGCCGGAATTGCCCCCGCCCAGCACGTTCACCAGCACATCGAATTTATCAACCGTGCCCGTGATCTCAAAAGGCTGGCGGATGATCATCTTGAGCACGTCCCTGCCGAAGTATTGGTCCATGGGCCGGTCGTTTATGGTGACCTTGCCGCTGCCCGGCATCATCCACACCCGGGCGATGGAATTCTTGCGCCTGCCTGTTGCGTAGTATCTCGATATCGTCGCCGCTGCCATTACTTCCTCCTAACGAATGTTCCGAAGCATTATTTTATTTTCATCTCAACCGGCTGCTGGGCGCTATGCGGGTGGTTTTCCCCCGCGTACACCTTGAGCTTGGAGAACATCTGCTTGCCCAGTTGGGTCTTGGGGAGCATTCCTTCAACCGCCTTCTTCAAAACTTCCTCGGGGTTGGTCTTCATCAGCTTGCCGGCAGTGACCGACTTAAGGCCGCCGGGATAGCCGGAATGGCTATAGTATGTCTTTTGATCGAGCTTCCTGCCCGTAAGGTGAACCTTGTCGGCATTCACCACGATCACAAAATCGCCGGTGTCCACATGCCTCGTATAGATAGGCTTGGTCTTGCCTTTGAGCACCGACGCAATGACCGTAGCGATCCTGCCGAGGGTCTTGCCGTTGGCGTCAATGACATGCCAGCTTCTCTTGATATCCTCTTTTTTTGCTGAATATGTTCCCATATAATGACCGCCTTCTGTATTTTGTTGATGCTATCAAGAAACGCGAATATAAACAATTTTATCTGTTTTGTCAAGACTTTTGTATTGTCTTGGGATGAAAATAAACCGGGTGAAGTATGGATAAACAGATACGATTGAAAAATAACTTAATTTCAACATGTTACCGTGTGTCAACAGGTTGTGTCGAGAGGAAAAATCAGCGGGCTTGAAATGGTCTGCCGCGGTTTTTGTAACGACAAGGGCTGCGATTTCTCGCCGCCCTGCTGGATGAACTGGAAATCTTTCGCCATTAAATTGACTTAGGTCGCCGGACAAAGATACGGGGCAGCCGCCAGGGTTGCCCCTCCTTAATGTATTCGCATTCCGGAACCTCTGTTCCGAAATTGTGCTACGCCTTCTCCGCGGCTTCCTTTTTTCCGCGGGCTGCCGTCGGTGCGGAAACCACATACCCCATGGCCGTACCCAGAAGGCCGCCGACCACAATGCTCACCGCAGCGGCGCAGGCAATTCCGACCATGATCCCCATCACCACCACTGCCCGAACAAGGAGCGTCGGTTCAACCGTGCCGCCCATCAGTTTCTGGAGCAGGATCAAGGTCCCGTAGCTCCCAAAATAAAACCCCGGCATGATACCGAATACGACGAACACCAGGCCGCCGACCGCTGCACCAATTTTCATTCCCGCTTTTATTGTTACGTTTTTCATGGCTATCTCCTCTCCTCTGCCTTGGATAGATCTTTTTCTGCACCGGCTTCCTTTGCATGAACACCGGATTCAAGCACCTTGCCGACGAGCCAGCCCACCGATGAGGTGGCCGTCACGATCACAATACCCGACACCAGGACGCCGATAAGCATCGATGCCAGGACGATGATTCTCGATAAAAGCCCCGGCTGAAGCGGAAGTCCGAACAGCCATCCGGCGATATTGATACCTGCCGCGCCGCCAAGCAGGCTCCCTGGCATAAGCCCGAAAAGCGCAAACAGAACCAATCCCGCACCTGCCCCGATGTACGCTGTTTTTCTCGATATGGTCGTCTTCATGGTAATTTCCTCCTTTTGCATGTTGTGCTCTCTTGCCTTGGTTAATTGCATCAAACGTGCCAGAATGCAACGTACTGATTTTATAACACTATAATCATTATGTTCTTTTGCAGGTGTGAGAAAAGCAGCATAATGTTGTCATCAGAATGCAAAAAACAAGTACTGAAGTGCTATCGACAAAAAACAGGAACCAAAGAGATTTCCCTTGAAAAGCGCTGGAACGTATGGTATTTTACTGGTCGCCTTTTTAAAAGGCCATCTCACATTACACACGCGTCAGGACTTTCAGCAGGGTGTCCCGATTTATCGGGATCTGCGGAGGGATGATCGGCGCGGAGGTAAAACCCGAAGGAGGAACATCGTGTCCACGATCACCATGAAGGAGCTGTTGGAAGCAGGGGTCCATTTCGGCCACCAGGCGAAGCGCTGGAACCCCAAGATGAAGAAGTACATATTCGGCGAGCGGAACGGCATTTACATCATCGATCTTCAGAAAACGCTCAAACTGTTCAAGGAGGCCTATGAGCATGTCCGTACCTCCGCTGCTGAAGGGAAAGACATCCTGTTCGTCGGAACCAAGAAACAGGCCCAGGACGCCATCACTGAAGAGGCCAAGCGCTGCGGCATGTACTATGTCTCAAGCCGCTGGCTCGGCGGTATGCTCACGAACTTCTCCACCATCAAGAAAAGCATCGACCGGCTCAAAAAAATCGAAAAAATGAAAGAGGACGGCACCTACGATAAGCTGACGAAAAAAGAGGTCGCCGGACTCGAAAAAGAACGCACAAAGCTGGAAAAAATCCTTTGCGGCATCAAGTCGATGTCGCAGCCGCCCTCTATGATGTTCGTCATCGATCCCCGCAAGGAACAAATCGCGGTCCAGGAAGCGAACAAGCTGAACATCCCGGTCGTCGCCGTCGTCGACACGAACTGCGATCCCGACAATATCGACTATGTCATACCGGGCAACGACGATGCCATCCGGGCCATCCGGCTCATGGCATCAAAGATGGCCGATGCGGTCATCGAGGGCCGGCAGGCCATTGTCAAAGAGCAGGGTGAGGCCATGGAGGCGGCAAAGGCCGCCGGAGAAACGCAGCCGGCAGCAGAGCCCGCCGTGGAAGCGGCTGAGGCCGACGTCGACGAGGACGTCGTATAGACAACGGTGGACTGAAGTACTCTGAACAAAGAAGGGGGTTTTTCGGCAATGGCAACAATATCCGCAAGCGCAGTCAAGGATTTGAGGGAAAAGACCGGCGTCGGCATGATGGAAGCGAAGAAGGCCCTGGAAGAGGCCGGCGGAGATTTTGAAAAGGCGGTCGACATCCTGAGGAAGAAGGGGCTGTCCGCCGCGGCGAAGAAGGCCGCGCGGGTGGCATCCGAGGGCATGATCGCGTCCTCCATCCAGAATGGCGGGAAAACGGGGGCGCTGATCGAGGTAAACAGCGAAACCGACTTCGTGTCAAAGAACGAGGAGTTCCAGAAATTCGCCAAGGCGCTTGCCGAGCTCGTGGCCACACGGAAGCCGGCCGACGTGGCGGCGCTCTCGCAGCTTTCGATCAACGATGAAAACGTTGAAGCCAGACGCAACGCGCTGGTGCAGAAGATCGGCGAAAACATAGCGATTCGCCGCTTCGTGTGCTATGAGACCGCAGGCGGTATAGCGATCTACCTGCACGGCAACCGCATCGGTGTGATGGTGGACGTAAGCGGCGCCGATGAACAGCTCGGCAAGGACCTCGCCATGCATATCGCCGCCGCCAATCCGCAGTTCCTGAGCCGCGAAACGGTGCCCGCCGACACGCTCGACCGCGAACGCGCCGTGTACGAAGCCCAGGCCAGGGAATCGGGAAAGCCGGCAGCCGTCATCGGCAAGATCATCGAAGGCAAACTGGAAAAGTTTTACTCGGACACCTGTCTCGTAGACCAGGTCTACATCAAGGACCCCGACGGCAAGCTCAAGATTAGGGACGTTCTGAAGAAAGCCGGCGCGAACGTCGCCGTCAACCGTTTCGTACGGTACCAGCTCGGCGAAGGCATCGAGAAGAAGAAGGAAAGTTTTGCCGAAGAAGTGGCGGCTCAACTGAAATAACATGACGCGTCCGCGATACAAGCGCATACTCCTCAAGCTCTCTGGAGAGGCCCTTATGGGCGATCAGGGGTACGGCATAGACCATGCCGTGCTCGATACGATCACGTCCGAGGTCAAAGAGATCATAGACCTCGGCGTGGAGGTCGCGATCGTCATCGGCGGCGGGAATATCTTCCGCGGCCTGTCCGGGGCGGCCAAGGGCATGGAGCGCGCCAGCGCGGACTACATGGGAATGCTCGCGACCGTTTTGAACGCCCTCGCGCTCCAGAACATCCTCGAAAACAAGGGCGTTGTTACCCGGGTGCAGTCCGCCATCGAGATGCGGGAGCTCGCGGAAACCTATATCCGCCGCCGCGCCGTACGGCACCTGGAAAAAGGGCGCGTTGTAATCTTCGCTGCCGGTACCGGCAACCCATACTTCACGACCGATACCGCGGCAGCGCTCCGGGCCATGGAGATCGGCGCCGAGGTCATCATGAAGGCCACCAAGGTGGACGGCGTGTACAGCGCGGACCCCATGAAGGACAAGACCGCAACCAGGTTTGACAGCCTGACCTACCTTGACGTGCTTCAGAAGGACCTCCGCGTCATGGACGCAACGGCCATTTCCCTGTGCATGGACAACAGTCTTCCCATCATCGTGTTCAATCTGAACGTCCCCGGCAACATCAAAAAGATCGTTTTGGGCGAAACGGTCGGGACGCTCGTAACCGGGAGGAACAATGCTTAGCGAGCAGAAGAAGAAAGCCGAAGAAAAAATGAACAAAGCCCTCGACGCGCTCCGGAAGGAACTCGCCACGCTGCGCACCGGAAGGGCGTCCCTGGGCATGCTTGAGGGGATCATGGTGGATTATTACGGCACACCGACGCCCCTCAGCCAGGTGGCGAATATGGCCGTGCCCGACCCTCGCCAGATTACCATCCAGCCCTGGGAGGCGAAGCTCCTGGGCGAGATCGAGAAGGCAATTTTGAAGTCCGATGTCGGCCTCACGCCCTCGAACGACGGCAAGATCATCCGTTTAAGCATCCCCCCCTTGACCGAAGAGCGGAGGCAGCAGATCGTGAAGCATGCAAAGAAGCTGGCCGAGGACGCCCGTGTCGCCGTCCGGAATATCCGCAGGGATGTAAACGACGAAATCAAAAAGAAAAGCAAGGACAAGGACGCTCACGTCTCGGAGGATGAGATCAAGAAGCTGCAGGACGAGATCCAGAAAATAACGGACGCACATATCCACAAGATCGATGAACTCCTTGCGCACAAGGAAAAAGAAATTATGACTGTATAAGCGATTATTCTTTGTCCCGTTGCGCTGCCCGTGCTCTGGTGTACTTACTTCTTGACATCCAGCGGTCATCGCGCGAAAATATATGTAGAAGTTCGGAAGTTTTTTGCAGTACAGAAGGCCGCGAAGACTCTTAGCTTCGCGGCTTTTTTTCGTGCGGCATTTCCGGAATCTTCAGTTCCACAGGAAGGAGGAACACCATATGGCAACACGAGGGAAAGTCAAATGGTTCAATGAGTCCAAAGGCTTCGGGTTCATTGAAAAGGAAGATGGCGGCGACGTCTTTGTGCACTTCAGCGAAATAGAGAGTGAAGGCTACAAGACCCTCGCCGAGGGTGAAGAAGTATCGTTCGATGTCGTTGACAGCCCCAAAGGCCCCAAGGCAGCGCACGTGGTAAAAGTAGCGGCGTAGCCCGCTGTCCGCGAAAAAGCAGACCCGTATCAGTTCGGGCCTGCTTTTTTGTTCGCACCCCTCAATTCCGCCAGCCGGTCATGGTGATAGCTGCCCGGCCTGAAACGCAACAAAGCCCTCACTGAAATCCCCATGTTCTCCGGTAAACAACCCGACATTCGAAACATTCAGATATGATTTGCATCATACCTCTTCTGTCCTGTTTCAGGTACAGTGTGCCGTTCGCGCGAACAAGCGGGAAAAAAAATGCTACACTACGTAGGTGTGCAGGAAGCTGCGCGTACATGCAGGTGCTTTGGATTGAACTATTCTGCAACAGTCGTCTGTTGATAGCAGGTTTGTTTTGAAATCATTTCACCAAAAGGAGGAAACACAGCTATGATGCATCTCAGGATTTTGTTCGTACTCGGTTTTGTTCTGCTCTTCGGCACCACGGTCTTTGCCGCGCCGAAGCAGAGCGCCTGCGTCGAGTGTCACAAGAAGGTGACTCCCGGCGTGGTTCAGCAGCACCTTGAAGGCAAGATGGGAAAAAAGGGCATTGACTGTTCGGCCTGCCACGGTTCGGCACACATGAAGATGGACGACGCCAAGCTCGCTCAAATGCCGACGCCCGAAACCTGCGCGCGTTGTCACGCCAAGCAGGCCGGCCAGTTCAAAGAAGGAAAGCACAACCTCGCGTGGATCGCATCAAGCTCCATGCCCATGATGGGCCATCAGCCGAAAGCCGTTGCCGGCGAAGGATACAAGGGCTGTTCGAGCTGCCACAAGATCGGCGCCAAACCGGAGGCGGAAAAATCCCAGATCCGCTACGGCCACGCCCAGTGCGATGCGTGCCATACGCGCCACTCCTTCAAGAAGTCCGAGGCCCTGGACCCGCGGGCGTGCCAGACCTGCCATATGGGCTTCGACCATCCCCAGTGGGAAATGTGGTCAACATCCAAGCACGGCACCATCTGGCAGATCGAAGGCAAGGACAGCAAGCGCGCGCCCACGTGTCAGACCTGCCACATGAGCGGAGGCGACCACAATGTCATGACGTCCTGGGGCTTCCTGGCGCTCCGCCTGCCTGAGGACGACAAGGACTGGATGAACGACCGGGTGGCGATTCTGCAGGCCCTGGGCGTACTCGATGAAACCGGCAAGCCCACGGCCCGCCTCGACCTCGTGAAGGCCGGCAAGGTGGCGCGCCTTACGAAGGAAGAGTTTCAGAAAGAACGCGACAAGATGACGGCTATCTGCGCAAAGTGCCACGGCGCATCGTACGCAAAAAAGCAGCTCGACGAGGCGGACCTGGTCGTGAAGGACGCGGACAAGATCATGGCAGAGGCCATCAGGATCGTGCAGGGTCTGTACAAGGACGGGATTCTCAAGAAACCCGCGGACTGGGCCATGGCCCCCGACCTTCTCCAGTTCTATGAGGCGAAGAGCAGCGTGGAGCAGGACCTCTATGTCATGTTCCTCGAATACCGGATGAGGGCTTTCCAGGGCGCCTTCCATATGAACCCGGACTACATGCACTGGTACGGTTGGGCACCCATGAAGGAAACGCTCCAGAAAATCAAGGACGAAGCGGCGAAGCTCAGGGCGGAAAAAACCGCGGCGCCAGCGCACTGATCATCGTCGTTGGGCGAATCAGCCTTTATAAGGGAGGAACGAAAAGTTCCTCCCTTTTTTTATTGATCAGTTGAAATGCATAGGCGGTTCATACCTGTGCTAAAATTAGTGGTAAAAGAAAA
>JAXIPA010000191.1:0-9740 GCA_045403145.1 Nitrospirota bacterium
CTGAAGCGCATAGAGCGTATCAAACCCCACGAGCCAGAAGAGCACGGCAAGGCCGAGCACGAAGGCCGGGGCTTCGAACCTGCCGGTAACGGCTATCCAGGCCCCCAGGGGCGCGCCGGAGATGGCAAGGCCGAGGAAAATATGCGACAGGAAGGTGAACCGTTTCGTGTAGGAGTAAAAGAACACGATGGCAAGAGCGACGGGCGACAGGTAAAAGGTAAGCGGATTCAGGCGGAAGGCGGCGTACACCAGCAGGAGCGACGATACGGCGGTGAACACGACGACCTGCGCCGGCGATACGAGCCCCATGGGCAACGCCCGGGTCCTGGTCCTCGGGTTCCGGGCATCTATCTTCCGGTCCACCCAGCGGTTGAAACCCATGGCCGCGGAACGCGCGCCGACCATGGCCACGGTGATCCAGAGTATCGTTTCGCCGGACGGTATGCCGCGGGCCGCGAGCAGCGCCCCCGTGAAAGCGAACGGCAGCGCAAAGATAGTATGCTCGAACTTGATCATCTCGAGGATGATCTTGATTTTATTCAACATGTACACTGACTCCTTAAGGCGGCCTTCAGGCGACTGCCAAAATACGTTTGTCATTCCCGAGCGGTTCTATCGGGAATCCGGTGTCTTTGGTGTCTGTCACTTTGAAAAATCCCTGGATTCCTGATAAAGGCATTCAGGAATGACGGTTCAGGTGGGCTGTCACGAGATGACTCCGTGGTTTATTTTGTATCTTCCAGCATCATCACCACTTCCCGGTACAGCTCCTTCACGATCTCATCATACTCTTTCCCCTCGGGATAAATCGGCTTGCCGAACGAAACACTTACCTTCGCCGGCCGCGGCAGGCGCCTGCCCGGGGGCAGCATTTCATAGGTCCCCCGTATGGCAACCGGGATGAGCGGGATGTTCAATTCCCTGGAAATGATGCCGACGCCCTTTTTAAACTCCTTGATGCCGCCGTCGCGGGAGCGACCGCCTTCGGGAAACACGCACAGGACTTTCCCCTGGCGAAGGACGAAGGCTGACATTTGCATCGCGCTGTAGAGTCTTGATTCCATGTCCACGGGAATCACGTTGATGACATTGGCTATTCTTGAAGTGACGGGTCCGCCGAAAAAGTCGGTAGTGCCGAGAAAAAAGGTCTGCGATGCGAGCGCCCACGGAACTCCGGCCGCGACCGTCGGCGCGTCGGCAAGACTCAGATGGTTCGGAGCGATGATGTAGGGGCCTTTCGTGGGCAGGTTCTCCATGCCGCTGACCGACAGCCGTCCAAACACCTTGAGATAGAGCTTGAACGGGAGCACGAGCATATACCGCCCTGCGTTGCAGAGCGACCCGGTGTCGAGGTTGCGCGACGAGATGAGGTCTTCCGGAGGATCCTGGGCAAGGATATCCGCCCATGACATCTTGACGCTTTGACCGGCCGCAACCGGCCCCGCTGCGATCAGGTCCTTCACTTTCTGAACCGCATCCTTCACGGTGAAGACCTCGGACCCGAAGGAGTCCGGCAAGCTCATGCTGAAGGTCTTTTCAATGCTGACGACAAGTTCCACGCGGGCGAGCGAATCAAGGCCCAGGTCGAGTTCCAGGTTGTCGTCGGGTGAAATGTTCTTCTTTGCCGAGAAGGGTTCAAGGCATGCAAAAAAATTTTTCATCACCGGATCATCGAGCAGACTGGCATCGAACTCCTGCACCGCTGTCTCGGCGCGCTCTCCTTCCCGGTCGTAGAGCTCCTTTACCTTGCTCCGCCGAAGCTTGCCCAGACGGGTAGCAGGCAGGGATTCCTTGAAGATCTTGAGGCCCGTGATCCGCTTATACGGCGGCAGGTCCTTGGCGAGGTCTTCGATCGCGAAGGCAATGGTCTCACGCGAGTTGGACAGGTTCATCTTCCTGAGGTAGTCGAAGTCCGGAACGACCGCGGCCTCGAGTCCGCGCGCGCCCTGGATAAGGCAGATCTCCTTGATGGACGGAATCTGTTTATAGAACTTCTCAAGCTCCTCGGGAAAGATCTTCTTGCCCGTCGAGAGCACGATCATTTCCTTTGACCGCCCGGTGATGAAGAAATACCCGTCCCGGTCCCGGTAACCAAGGTCGCCGGTGTAAAACCAGCCGTCCCGCAGCACCTCAGCCGTCTCCTGAGGTTTCCGGTAGTAACCGAGCATGACGTTCGGACCGCGGATCGCGAGCTCGCCCTGGCCGGTTTCATCGGGGTTCGCGATCATGACCTCCACGTCGGGGACGGGGATGCCGATGGACCCCGCTTTCTGTCTCGTCAGGGGGTTGAATGTGCTGACCGGTGAGGTCTCGGTCAGACCGTAGCCCTCGATCACGGTAAACCCGAGGTTCGTCATGTCCCTCTGCACATCGGCGTCCAGCCGCGCGCCGCCGCTGGCGAACAGCCGTAGCGCCGGGCCGAACATCTCATGAACCGCGCCGAAGGCGGTCTTGCCGATGTTTATGCCCGCTGTCTTCCTGAGCAAACCGTTCACCATGAGGAGGAGCCTTACGATCATTCGCACCGGCGCCGGTTTTTTCTGTATCCCGTCAAAAATGGACCGCCGTAAGCCCTGAAACAACTGCGGCACGCCGAGCATAATGCTGACCCTCGTCTCCCGCATGCAGGAGAGGATGTCAGGCCCCTTGAGGCTGTTCAGGAGCGTAACGGTTGCGCCGATGGACAGAGGCAGCAGCATGCATGTCATGGCAGGGTAGGTGTGATGCAGGGGGAGAAGCAGAAGCATGTTGTCGTCCGGGCGGACGATGTCGAGCTTGATGCAACTCGAACAATCCGACGCCAGATTGCCGTGGGCCAGCATCACGCCCTTCGGATCGCCGGTGGTGCCCGAAGTGTACAGGAGCGCCGCCAAATCGCCCGCGGACGGCGCCGGTGGTAGGGCCGCGTCGGGATACGCCTTCAGCAAGCTGGAAAACGGCATCGCGCCGTCATCGAACGATATTACCATGAGCGAGACGCCGGTCGGCAGTTTCTGCATCGTCGCGGCTGACACAAAAACCGCCTTTGACCCGGAACTCGCGAGGAGGATCGCGGCTTCTTTGCTGGTCAGCTGCGCGTCGAGCGGCACGATGGCCGCGCCGAGGGACGCCACCGCGAGGTAGGACATGATCCACTCAGGCCGGTTTTCCGACAGAAGGGCTATGCGGTCTCCTTTCCCGATCCCCCGTTCGGAAAGCGACAGGGCGAGGGAGGCAATGGCCTGCATGAGTTCCCGATAGGTATAGCGGCGGTATACCTCCCCCGTCTTTATCTGGATGGCGATATGATCGGGATACTGTTCGGCAGCCTCCCGTATTTTATTCAGGATCATGTCATGTCTCCCGGCGCTTCGTCACGGGCGCGGCGATGGGTGCATGAGCCATGCGTGCCTACGGGACCTCTATGGACAAGATATAATGACGATGCAGGAATGTCAATTGAGAATTTCGGCGGAAAGATTGAAGCGGCATTAAATCATCAGGTTTTTTTGCTCGTCACTCATTACTCAAGAGAAAAGGCTGCCGCTCGGCCTCATAGCGCGAAGGAGGAAAGTTCTGCGGTGATATAGTCCGCAGCTCTTTTGATGCTGTCCCTGTTTTGAAAGCTTCGTATGCCGATCTCACCGGCAAGGACCGTCACCACCCTGCGAAGATACGCGTCCATTTCCATGGGATAAACTTAGCACAGCCGGAAAAACCAGTCAAACGTAGCGGAGATGGCGCACGTGGATTTCGAAGGAAGGGCTTTCAGAAGATCAAGGTTTTGACCGCGGAAAAGAATCAGGAACAGACAACGTTATCTGCGATCCGGCGGGAAATGCGGTCCTCAGGCGACCAGCCGAATATATTTTTTTCCACCCTGCTTCGGAACTCGGAGATCTGCTCATAAGGGACTACGCGCATCAGCTCATCCAGCGTCGTGAGGCCCTGTTTCACATAGACGAGGCCGTCCTCCACCATGGTCCGCCGCCGGCCGAGACCGAACACGGTCCCGCGCAAGGTCATGTTGTCGGGCCGTTTATTGATCTGCATGATCTCTTCGCGCGTCGGTATCCATATCTCGACGATCGGCCGCCTGCCGGTATAGCCCGTATAGTTGCAGAGCGGGCATCCCTTGCCGTAGACGAACTCCACGTGGGCCTCCGGGGTGACGAGGAACTCGCGCTGCAGGTGCTCCGGAGGCATCAGCCGCACTTTGCACTGGGAGCAGATGGTCCGGACAAGACGCTGGGAAAGGACGCACCGGACGGTTGACGAGATAAGGGTCGAATCAAGCCCCATGTCCTGCAACCGGATCACGGCGCTCGTCGCGTCGTTCGTGTGGAGCGTGGAGAGGACCGTATGGCCCGTGAGCGCCGCCCGCGCAGCGATCGTCGCGGTCTCGGCGTCGCGGATCTCTCCGACCATGATGTTGTCGGGGTCCTGCCGCAGGAAAGAACGGAGCAGCTTGGCAAAGGTATTACCGACCACCTCGTTCACTTCTGACTGGCAGACGCCCTCGATGGAGTACTCGATCGGATCTTCGGCCGTCAGGGTCTTTACCCCCGGGGCGTTCAGTTTTGAGAGAACAGCGTAGAGGGTCGTTGATTTGCCGGAGCCGGTGGGGCCGGTGACCAGGAATATGCCTGTGGGCTTCGCCAGTTCCCGGGTGAGCGCCTCCTGGTGCAGCACGGAAAGTCCGATATTCTGGAGTGACGAAGGAACGCCCCTTTTGTCCAGAATGCGGATTACGACGTTCTCGCCGTACTGCGTCGGCACGGTGGATACGCGGAAATCCACCCTGCGGACGGAGCCGTCCTTGGTCACTTTCATCTTGAAACTGCTGTCCTGGGGCCTCCGCTTCTCGGCGATGTCCATGTCGCAGATGATCTTGATCCGCGATATGATCGGCCTTGCCTGGGTGCTGATGACAGGGCCGTCCTTGCCCAGGTCGAGCGCCTGCAGCACGCCGTCGACCCGGTATCTGACGGTCATTCCGTACTCGGCGCTCTCGAGGTGGATGTCGCTTGCCCGGACTTTGATGCCCAGCGATATGATTTTGCTGACGAGGTAATCGGTGTCGGGACCGTAGTACTGATCGACATATTTCGATTCTACCGGGTCCCGCTGGACGTCCTCGGAGATCTCACACTCAACCTGTTCTTCCGCAAGCTGGCAGGCGAGGTCGAACTGAGACCGGTATATCCTCTGCTGTGCGACGATAATGTCCCGCTCCGCGGCGATAACGGGGTTGACCCTCATATCGCTGGCAACTTCCACGGCCCTCATATCTTCATTGTTGAGGGGGAACGCCATGGCAAGGGTCAATACCCTTTCGTGCTTGGATACGGGAACAATCCTGTGGGCCTGCGCGTAATTGAAATTGATGAGCCTGCCAAGTTCGGGGTCGAACGAGAACCGGTCGAGGGTGATGCAGGGAAGATCGTACTGGTTCGCAATGGTCCGCGCAAGCTGGTCTTCTTCGATGTAGCGCAGCTTCACCAGCGCCCGGCCGAAGGGGATGTTCTCCTTCTTGCTGACGGTCAGCGCGTTGTTCAACTGCACCGCATCGATAAGCTTCTGCCGGAGAAGGATCTCACCCAGTTTCTGCCGTTTGCCTTTATAATCGAGGAATTCCTTGAGAATTGACTCATGAAGAAAGCCGAGCTTGACCAGGAGCTGGCCGATCGGCTGGTTGGGATAGGATTTCTGCAGTTCGAGCGCTTTGGCGAACTGCTCTTCGTTGATAAGGCGGTTTTTTATGAGCAGTTCGCCCAGCAGATTCCCCGACATGGTCATTACCCTCCTGTTCAGATATCAGAAAAGTAGCATAACAAATTAAAAATGTCAATACAATTTTTAGTGTTCTTGACTAATGCCCCCGTCTTGCATACACTTACTAAAACAGCGTCGAGTCGGCGTTGAACCATGGCGAGCTCGCAGGACTGTCCCCGTCCATGCGTCCAAAAACCCGTCGCCGCAAAAGGAGGCTACAATGCCAAAGTTGCCGAATCAGTACATAGGGATCCAAAAAAGATTTAAAAGCTACATGAAGGCCGTGGAAAATCTCGGCAAGACCGCCAAGGCCGCTGGACCGCTGAATAAAAAAGTTTCGGAACTCATCCAGCTTGCCGCCGCGGCCACGGCGCGGTCCGAGGGCTCCGTCCACTCCCATACGCGGAGGGCCTTGGCCGCCGGGGCAAAACCCGAGGAGATCCGTCACGCCATCGTCCTGCTCACGAGCACCATCGGTTTCCCCAACGTCTCGGCGGCGCTTTCGTGGGCCGACGACGTACTGGAGAAGAAAAGGCTGATTTAGCCGCGAGGCGGCATTATGTTCGATGAAAATTGATGTCTATATAGCCGAGATGTGCGGCTCCTACCATCAGCTCCGTGAAAATCTGGACCGCGCTGTTGCCGAATTGAGCATCCCGGCGGAGGTGACGTACCACACGGTCTACTATGATGAAGCCGTGAGCCGCAACATCAAGGGCTCCCCTTCCATATGGATAAACGGAAAGGATGCCTTTGAGGGCGGAAGCGCGCCCGGCATCACCTGACGGATGTATCCTGACGGGTCCGGGAGACTCGCGAATGTTCCGTCCGTGGAAATGCTGAAGCAGGCAATGCGGCGGGAGTTCGGGGCCAGGAAAACATGAAAAAATTTTTACCGCAGAGGTCGCAGAGGGAAGGACCTGAGAAATCACTTTAAGCTACTGTACTGTAATTCAAGATTTTCTCGGCGTCCTCCGCGTCCTCCGCGGTGAAAGATTTTGACACAACTAAATCCGTGTTCATTAATTCTCTTTGTATGAAAAGCATCGTCCTTATCGGCGACTCAATGACCCAGTGGTTCGACTGGCAGGGACGGTTCCCTGATCATGAGGTGACGAATCTCGGCGTCTCGGGAGAAACCGTAGAGGGCCTTCTCGCCCGAAGGAACCGCATCCGCTCGCAGATCGACAATCCCGACTACCTCTTTCTCATGACCGGCATCAACAATATCGCGAACGGGCACTTTGATATCACTGTCCCCTACCGGGAGCTCGTGAGAAACTTCACCACCTGGTACAAAAAATCAACGATAGTAGTCCAAAGCGTCCTTCCGGTTGACCTCGCCTGGATCAGCAACGATATCGTCAAAAACACCAACCAACAGCTCGAACAGATCGCGCGCGAATACCACGCAAGGTACCTCGATATCTACGGCCTTTTCGTGGATTCACAGGGAAATCCGAAGAACGGTTATTTGTCCGATGACGGAGTTCACCTCGCTGCCACAGGGTATAATGTGTGGGCCGATGCAGTGGAAAGGTTTTTGGCAAAATAAGATCAAAAATCCAGCGGGCTCTTCCGCTCTTTCGCGGTCCTGCTCGGCACGCAATGAGTATAGATCATCGTGGTCCGGACGTCCGCATGACCGAGCATTTCCTGGATCGTGCGGATGTCGTAATTTGCCTGGAGCAGATGGGTCGCGAAGGAATGGCGGAGCGTGTGAGTTGTTACGCGTTTCGTGAGCTGGGCTCTTCTCACTGCATCATGCAACGCGTCCTGATAACGAGAGTCATGCACATGATACCGCCGCCGCAGTCCGGTGGACGGCATAACCGTCAACGATTCCTGGGGAAAGAACCACTGCCACTGGAATTCCCGCGAAGCGTTCGGATACTTCTTCTCCAACTGATCTTCCAGAAACACACCGTCGTAACCGGCTGCAAGGTCGTCAGCGTGCAGCTTTTTCGCCAGCGATAATTGCGCGAGCAGCTCTGGAACGATCTTATTCGGGATCGGCACAGTCCGGGTCTTGCCGCCTTTACCCTTGACCGTGAGTACCCCGGCATCAAAATTAAAGTCCTTCACCCTGACTTTCACCGCTTCAAAACGGCGCAATCCGCAGCCGTACTGGAGCTTGGCGATAAGCTGGTAGGCCTGTCCCATGCGGGCAAATACTTCCTGGACCTCATCGCGGGACAACACCACAGGAATATACGTTGATTTCTTCGCGCGAGGGATGTCCTTGTGATCGCCAAAATCCATTTTCAGGATGTGCCGGTACAGAAACAGCAAAGCGTTGAATGCGAGGTTCTGCGTGGACGAGGACACTCTGCAGTTCACCGCGAGATAGGTGAGGTAGCGCTTCACGTCATCTGACGAAAGCTGCGCAGGGTCCTTGTGCACCACAAAGTTCTCGAATTTTCTGGTCCAGTTCGCGTAATGTTGGAGCGTTTTTCTCGAGTAATGCCTCGTCTTGATCTCGTCAGTGAGCTTAGCAACAATGGTGTCCCATGCAGCATATCCGGACGGCCTCAGGCAGCGCCACTGATCATACCGACTGTCGATTCTGAATGCAGAGTGCGGCATCGGGGCCGCTGGTTCGCATGCGATGCCCGATCCCTTTTCGGATATCGTACGATGATCTACGGCAGCCGCAGGATCATGCTGTTGCACGGGTGCGCGATGGACATCAAAATTCGGCGGGGACGAGCTGCCTGCCGGCGATGACGTCCCGCCAACCTGCCCTTGACGTTCAAAAACGAAGAAGAGAGATACTGCGTCCGCTGCCTGTTCTACCTGCGCCGCAGTCTGCCCCTTCGACGTGAGTTTCTCCGAAAACAGCTTAACCTGGGCTGTTCGCTCTGCGGGAGGCGGATATTTGGCCCGAAAATCCAGAAAATACCGAAGCCATTTGCGGTATTCGGGGCGCGAGAATTCCGGGACGTTCCGTTGTTTCAGGACCGCATCAAAGCGAGCAAAAGTATCCGGCGGTACGAGCTTCATACGGGCACTCCTTGTTGTCCTTGATTCGTTTTCTATTATAGTGAACATTTGTTCACTTTTCAAGATTTGACTGTGTGCTTGACTCCGTACGAGGCATGCCATATACTCATGCAGCGGTTGTTTAAGATACTTATCAATTCGACTTGGAATAATGAGCACGGTTTTTGCTAGACTCGTAAAGCATGAAAATCCGTTCTTTATGACCCGGATTGCGGGTCGATAATCACTGGTTAGAATTTAAATCTCATACGATACGCAACACACTAAAAGGAGAAATAAGATGACAACCTATAAAGGTATTAAGCATGTCGTAGACCTCAGTACAAATATCATGAAACCCTGTGAACATTGCAGCACTTCAGTTGGTTCTGATAAATTGGCTGAATCAATTAATCACTACATCGAGAAACACGGCTATAAACTTCTTCATGCCGGGACAGAAACCATACACGACATGAACGGCAATCCTTGGCATACGACCGTTGCTTTACTCGGAAAGTAATTCTTTTCCCGGTTTTGGCATCGCATTCGGAAACTTTTCAAATAAGGAATTGATTATATTCTGACAAGTCATTTTAAATTGATCGTCGGCGCAATTTAACCGAAGAAAATGCAGTGCTCTGCCTGCTGTGGCTGCGGCTTCTGTTTGCATTTTATTATTGCTATCTGTACGCTTCATCGCATTGTCCTTTCCAATAAAAAACTATGCCTTTGACTAACTGGGAAAAAGCTTCCGTTGCCGCTCACCGCACTTCACGATGGGCCAAGACAATGACCAAATGGCTCATCACGAAGAATTGTAAAAACGGTGCAAAGTGGCACGTCGTTAATTTCGTCGGTTCAGCCAATTCGGAATCTCGCGGTGTTGTTGATCTGATCGCCATCCGCAAAGATCATTACTGCCAAAATCCGCCTATCAAGCTCGGAGACTTATTTGAAGTCGTTTTGATCCAACTAAAAGGCGGTAGTGCTCCTTTTCCGAC
>JAXIPA010000167.1:0-19673 GCA_045403145.1 Nitrospirota bacterium
CGATATTCGAAGAGCTTCTTGGTCCGTGTTCGATGATCAGGGTGTCGGGAGATTCCGCGGCAAGGACACCTGCCTCCCGTTGTACGAAGACGGAGGGCAGGATGCCGAGGAAGAGGACCAGGCCTCCGAGGACGGGGGAGAGAAGCCTGGCGTATTGTTTCATTCGAGACATGCTGAAACCATACTATACCGGGTAGGAAGCTGGGTCAATGGGAAAAACCGGGATCGGTGCAAAGAGGAGCGGGGTGCGCCCGTGATGCCATCGGCCGGCCTGTCCTGTCTTCTCCTTTTCTAAACCCGGATCGGAAGGATCACCACGGGTATGCCCTGATTGTAAAACCGCCGCTGCACGGCGAAGATCGTATAGTTGTGGAAAACGCCGGACAGAAAGGTTGTTTTGGGAAATACGAGCTGTCCGCCGAAGAGGACGGCGTTGGGGAAGCGCTCCAGGATCTGCGGCGTCAGACTGGCTACCTCGTCGACCACGTCGGTCCCGAAGGAGGAGTACGACGAGGCATAATATCCGTGGCACCGCATGTACTGCACATACCGGTCAAGCTCCTTCTTTACCTCCGCCTTCATCTGGGACACCGCTTCCGCGCCCTTGAAGTTCCCTGCGTCCACGGTGCCGACCTGGATGAACACGAAGTTCTTGAAGGTCCCGCCGAAGAGCCGGATGATACTGAAGAGCGTGTGCAGCCCCAGACCGTTGAAGCCGTTCACGAGCAGGACGGCGGTCTTATCCCGGGGATCGTACTTTACCTTAAGGTCCTGTTCGGCCCCCGTCGTCTCCGGTTTGATGGGGCATGACGCCTCCGCCGCCGTCACGAGCCCATCAAGCCTGTGCAGCAGCTTGAAGGTGTTCCCGTAATGACGTTTCGTAAGCAGCGCAATGCCGACCAGGGTCCCGGTGAGGAGCAGGGTGATCCATCCCCCCTCGTGGAACTTAATCACGATGACCGTGATGAGGATAAAAAAAGTAAGCGCCATGCCTATGCCGTTGATGAACAGTTTTTTCTCCCAGTGGGCTTCCTTGCCGCGCACCTGCCACCAGTGGCGTACCATGCCGAGCTGCGAGAGGAAAAACGTGATGAACACGTTGATGCTGTACAGCACGACCAGATATTTGACGGAACCGCTCGTGAGGACCATGGTCACGAGCGCCGCGCCGCCCATCAGCAGGATGCCTTTTTGCGCTACCAGGCGGTCGGAGAGCATGGCGAACTTCGTCGGGAACCAGCGGTCGAGGGCCATGTTCGAGAGCACCCTCGGCCCGTCGAGAAAGCCCGCCTGGGCCGCGATGAACAGGAGCGCCGCTTCGGAAATAAGCGCCGTGAGGACAAAAGCGGTGCCCGCCCCGCCCCATCCCTGTGTCATGGCCTCGAACAGGACCGCGTTCAGGGTCTTCCCTTCGACAGGCGACACCCGGTACAGGAGGTATGCGATGATCAGCCCCATGACCGTGAAGGCAAGGGAGACCGCCATGTAACGCATGGTCCGTTTGCCGGTCAGTACCTTCGGCTCCCGGAGAATGGGGAGGCCGTTGCTTACCGCCTCGATCCCCGTGTACGTGCCCGCGCCCATGCTGTAAGCCCGCAGAAGGAGGAGGAGCATGCCTCCCATGCCGAGCTCGGCCTGCGACCGGGCCACGTCGGCCCTGACCGAGACGGCAACCTCGCCTAAGTTTCCGGCCTTTATGACCAGGGCATAGCCGATGAGAAAGGCATGGGTGAGGACGAATGTCAGAAATATGGGGACCAGCGGGAGGACCGACTCTTTGACCCCGCGCATGTTCATGACCGTGAGCACCAGGACGCCCGCGAGGGCGAAGGTCAGTTTGTAGTGATGCCACGCCGGCGGGAGGAAGCTGAACAGCGCGTCGGCGCCTGAGGCAACGGAGATGGTGATCGTAAGCACGTAGTCGATCAGAAGCGCGGACCCCGAGACCATTCCGACCGTCGGTGAAAGCAGTTTGCTCGCCACGAGATAGCCGCCCCCGCCCGTAGGAAAGAGCTCGATGATCTGCGAGTAGCTTGTAGCGATGACGATGACCGTGATTCCGGACATGAGCGCGACAAAGACGCTCAGGGAGAGATGCCCCTGGAGCGCGAGAAAGGTCTCTTCCGGGCCGTAGCAGGATGACGATAACCCGTCAGCTCCGAGGCCCACCCAGGCGAAAAAGGCGATGAGAGAGAGCCTGTGGAAGAGCGATGTATCCTCGATATTATGCTTGCCGCCGATGATCAACGTCTTCAATTTTTGAATGAACGTCGGTTTCTGGTCTCGTTCCATATGATGCTATGCCCTCACTCTTCGGGATCATACTTCAGCCGGTACCCGATGCCCGGCTCGTTCATGAGAAATTGAGGTCGTGCCGGATCGGCTTCCAGCTTGTGCCGGAGCTGAGTCATGTAAACGCGCAGGTACTGGACTTCGTTTGCGTGGGCAGCACCCCACACCTCCGTCAAAAGCTGACGGTGGGTGATGACCCTGCCGGCATGGCGGACGAGCGTAATGAGCAGCTTGTACTCGATCGGCGTAAGGTGAATTTCCCGGTCGGCCAGGAACACCTGCCGCCGGGCGAGATCGACGCGCAGATCGTGCAGGCTGAAGACAGGCTCCTGACGTCCTGCTCGCTGACGCATCGCGTGGCGCAGGGCAACGCGGATGCGGGCGAGAAGCTCGCCTGCGCTAAAGGGCTTTGTGAGATAGTCGTCGGCGCCGGCGTCGAGGGCCTTCACCTTGTCCTGCTCCTGCTCCCGGGCGGAGATGACGATGATCGGTGTCGCCGTCCATTCCCGCAGCCGGGTGGTCACTTCCAGGCCGTCGATATCCGGCAGCCCCAAGTCGAGCAGCACCACGTCGGGATTGCGCGATGCCGCCTGGAGCAGTCCGTCCGAGCCTGTTTCCGACTCGACCAGACGAAAGCCCTGGCTCTGGAGCGTGATCCGGAGAAAGCGCCGCATCTGCGGCTCGTCTTCGATCAGCAAAATGAGCTCGTTAGAACCGGTCATGAATCGACCTCCATTTCCTCGTCACCTTTTGGCAAGGGAGGGATGCCTGCCGCAGACAGCGTAAACTTGAACACCGTTCCGCCTCCCGGCCTGTGCTCCGCCCACATGGCGCCGCCGTGAGCAGTGATGATGGCGCGGCAGATAGCCAGCCCGAGTCCGACTCCGGCGCCTGCGGCGCGGCCGCGCACGAATTTCTCGAAAATGCGCTCTTCTTCTCCGGGAGGGATTCCAGGTCCTCGGTCGGTCAGTTCGACGGTCACCGTGTATACATCCTCCGATGCCGTCAGTTCCAGCGGAGATCCCTTCGGCGTATATTTGACGGCGTTTTCGATCAAGTTCATGAACACTTGTTCGAGGAGCAGGCCGTCGAATGGTATGAGCGGCAGGTTCCCGGGAAGCTTCAGTGTCAGGGGATGGTCGTTGAGACGATCGCCGAGGCGGTTCAGCACCACCCCCACGATTTCCTCAAGGGACTGCCATTCCTTGTTGACTTTGATCGCCCCTGATTCGAGGCGAGTCATGTCGAGGATGTTTTTTATGATCCGGTTGAGACGGTCGGCCTCCTCCTGGATGGTCTGTAAAAGCTCAAGCCGGTTTTGCTGATCGATGGCGATGTCGTTCTGCAAGAGTGTGCTTACTGCGCCTGTAATCGCGGTCAAAGGCGTCCTGAGATCGTGGGATATCGAACTGAGTAGCGTGTTCCTCAGGCTTTCCGCCTCGGCCTGCATCGAGGCGCGGTGCGCCTCTTCGACAAGCAGTGCGCGTTCGATCGCGACCGCGGTTTGGTTTGTGAACGCTTCCAGGTACCGTAATTGCCCGGAATCAAACCAGCCCTTCAACGTCCGCGGCCGTATGCCGACAACGCCCACTGTTCCCCGTGAGGCGACCAGGGGAAAGTACGAAGCGTCCGAGTCCGGGCCGGTCGGTATGTTCGCTCCTGCCGGCTGACGCTGGTCCAAGGCCCATTGTGCGGCCTCCCGCTCGCGGCCATCCCGGCGAAATTCCTCCGCGCCAGCATGGGGGAACACGATCCGCCCCTGGCTGTCAGGCAACAGGACCATAACGTGACTGCCAAAGACCGCCCCGATGTGCCGCGCCGCAATCGCCTTCAACCGCTCCTGGTCCCGCTCGCTTACCAGGTCCCGGCTCAGGTCGTAGAGTGCGGCGGTCTTCTGCTCTTTCAGCCGTGAATCTTCCGCCTGCTGTCTGGCCCGCAGCGTCAGACGGCTGGTCACGAATGCAACGAAGAACATCACGAAGAACGTCACCAGGTATCTTGTATTGCCGACGGCGAAGGTAAAGCGGGGAGGGACGAAGAAAAAATCAAATGCCGCGACGCTCAGGAAGGCAGAGAAGAGGGCAGGCAGCTTGCTCGTCCTGCTTGCCGCGATCACGACCCCGAGGAGGTAAATCATCGCCACATCAACAAGCTCGAAATACGGAAACATGACTGCCGCGGCGCCGGTGCATGCGGCAACGGTCAGCACACACCATGTCCACTCCCCGATGTGCCCGGTCCAGCCCGCTGCTGCGGGCCTGGAAAGCGGGAGCGGATTTCCACGAGTCGTTGTTTCAAGAGATGTTTTTATGTCGTCCATATTGCTGCGCTGTTTCGCTCATGAGGGCGGAACCTGTGCTCTGGCGTCCTGTGCTGTTTCGGTATTGCTCTTGCTGCTATTATATAATCGTTTCCGGCATTAAATTGCCGCTAAAATGAGGCACGAATGCATAAAAAATTCATAAAAAAATGATTTCATGCAGAATCCGGATGCAGAAAGGAAACCTGTGGGATCTCACGCTCTTTTTCTGAGCAGCCACTTCCTCCCTTCTTCTATGATGAGGAGCAGCGGCGTGAAGGCAAAGAGGAAGGCCCATTCCCTGAACCCGAGGGGGGCGAGACCGAAGACCTTCTGGAGGAAGGGGGTGTAGATGAGGAGCGATATGATGGCCAGTTCCGACGCGATCCCCCATAACACCAGCTTGTTGGCGAACAGGCCCGTCCGGAAGACAGACTCCCGATCAGTCCTGCAGGCCATGACGTTGCCTATCTGCGTGGCCACGATGCCGGCCAGGGACATCGTGGTGGCGGTGACGTAAACCGTTCCCGAATCCGCCATAGCCATCCCCGGCCTCCACCCCTGCTGGCAGTAGATGAAGAAAAAACCTGCCATGCACGCGACGGCCTCGATGGGCCCCAGGAAGCAGTAGGCGCGAAGGAGGAGGGGAAGGTCGAGCAGTCTCTTGTTTCGCGGCCGGGGAGGCCTGTCCATGGTCCCCGGCTCGGGCGGTTCGGTGCCGAGGCCGAGTGCCGGCACGAGATCCGTGCCGAGGTCTACTGCCAGGATCTGCATCACCGTGAGGGGGAGGGGTATCCTGAACAGGACAAAGGCGATGAAGGGGACGATCTCGGGAATGTTGCTGGAAAATATATAGGTAACGAATTTCCTGATATTCGAATAGACCGCACGTCCTTCTTCTATGGCCGAGACGATAGAGGCGAAGTTATCATCCGTCAGGATCATGGAGGCCGCTTCTTTCGCCACATCGGAGCCCCGTATCCCCATGGCCACTCCGATGTCCGCCTTTTTGAGGGCAGGTGCATCGTTCACCCCGTCCCCGGTCACGGCAACCACCTCGCCCCTATCCTTCAGCGCCGAGACAATCCTCATCTTGTGCTCAGGGGAGACCCTGGCGAATATCACCGCGTCCTTGAGAGCGGATTTCAGGCCCTCATCGTCCATATCGGCAAGTTCATGTCCAGTTACAATCCGCGGGTTCTCCGTCTTTGCAAGACCGATTTTTTTCGAAATGGCGAGGGCCGTAAGGCCGTAGTCGCCGGTGATCATGATCGTCCTGATTCCCGCCCGATGGCAGAGTTCCATGGCCTTCGGCACCTCCGGCCGCGGCGGGTCCATCATCCCAACGAGCCCGAGAAAGACAAGATCCGTTTCGGTGTTCTCCACGGTGAATCCTTCCGAGAACGCAAGAGGCCTTGCGGCGATCCCGACCACCCTCAGTCCCTCCCTTGCCAGGGAATCGTTTTCAGACAGGATGATCCCACGCAGTGAATCGGTGAGCGGCTCCGGCTCTCCGTTCATGAGGATGTGCGAACAAAGATCGAGCGTTTCCGCAGGGGCCCCTTTGACATGGGCCACGGGCTTCCCGGCCACAAGGTTGACGCAGGTCATCCTCTTCCTGACCGACTCGAAAGGCAGGTGCCCGATCCTCGGAAGGGCGCTGTTCCGCGCCGTGACGTCGACTCCGCCTTTCGCGGCCATGACGAGCAAGGCCGCCTCCGTGGGGTCTCCGAGAATCGACCACCGGTCATCAGGCCTTTTGGGAGGGACGAGCGAGGCATTGTTGCATAGTACCGAGGCGTCGAACAGCCGGTACAGTCCGCTGTTCTTCATCTCCTCCCGAGAGAGAGACACGCCCTGGTAGGAAAAATTTCCTGCCGGCTCGTACTGCGTCCCGCTGACGTCTATCGCATTCCCGTTCATCCAGATCCTGGCCACCGTCATCTCGCTGGTCGTGAGCGTTCCGGTCTTGTCCGTGCAGATGACCGTTGTGCAGCCGAGGGTCTCGACCGACGAGAGCCTTTTCACCAGGACGTTCCTCATGACCATCCGCTGGACCGCCATGGCCAGCGACAGGGAGACCGTCGGCAGGAGTCCTTCCGGCACGTTGGCCACGATGATGCCGATGGCGAAGAGGAACGCGGCGGTCACGCTCAATTTTCCGAGGGAAGTCCCGAGAAAGAAAAAGACGACGCCCATGGCCACGGAAATAACGGTAACGACCTTTGTCACCGTATCGATCTCGCGCTGGAGGGGGCTCTTCTCGTCCTTGAGCTCCTGCGTAAGGGAGGCGATCCTGCCGATCTCCGTGTGCATCCCCGTTGCGATGACTGCGGCCTTTCCGTTCCCGGATGAGACCGTTGTGCCCGCAAAGACCAGATTCGGGAGCTCGGTCCAGAGGAATTCCTTCCCGTCGGAAACGGCTTCGGCCGCCTTGTGTATCGGCCTCGACTCTCCGGTCAAGGCAGAATTGTCGACCCGCAAATCGAAGGCCTCGATGAGACGCGCATCGGCCGGCACAGTATCGCCTTCCTCAAGGAGGATGATGTCTCCGGGGACGAGGGCAAGCGCCGGCACCTCCATTTCCGTGCCTTCCCGGATGGCCCGTGTCTTCCTTGGGAGGAGCCTCTTCAGCGCCTCCAGGGCGCGTTCGGCCTTGTACTCCTGCCAGAAGCTGAATGCGGCGTTGATGATGATCACTCCGAAGATGGCCCACCCGAGCTGCGGCATATCGGCGAAGAAGGCGAGGATGCCGCCCGCCCAGAGAAGAAGGGCGAAGAGGTTGGTGAGGTTCCCGGCGAACCGCAGCAGGAGGGGCTTTCCTTTCACTTCCCTGAGGACATTGGGGCCGTAACGCTCAAGCCTCCTCGCAGCCTCGTCCTCCGTCAGTCCCGTTGCCTCCGTGCCCAGTTCTGTGTAGATGTCTTCGATGGGAAGGGGGAAGAACACTTCCTTCCCGCCTTTTTCATAATGAAGAAGAGAGCTCAGAACAGTTTGAGGACTCTTCATCCTTCTGAGCGCGTGGTAGAGCTCGGCGTACGAAAAAATCGCGGACGCCTGGGAAAGGACTTGGAGGTGTAGCTCGGTCTGTTCAGCAGGGGTCAGAAACAGGAAAAACAAATGGACGGCATGGCCGTCAGCGGCCTTGAAATCAACGCCCCTTTTTGACAGGGCAAGCAGGGCGACCGGCTTGGTGAGGCCGTCCACCCTCGCGTGGGGGAACGCCAGCCCCCGGCCCAGTGCAGTGCTGTCAACGGTCTCCCGCTCCAGAAGAAGCCGGAGTATCTCCTTGGGATCTTCGATCCTCCCGGTCTTTTTCAGGATGCCGGCCATCTCCTCCAGGGCCGAGCTCGCATCCCGCGCCCTCAGGTTCGTGGTGATGACCCGGGTGTCAAGAAGGTCGGAAAGTTTCATACCTGATATTATAGCGTACAGCGTTTGAAGATATTTCCCCTTGCCGCTTTCGTACCAGTATAGTATGCTCGCTTTATCAGGTCAGAAACTCTGGTAGCCGCAGGCTTCAGCCTGCGACAGTTCGATTCACGTACAGGGGAAATGTCATTCGTATATATGGAGCCGGTTATTGGAGGAAAGGAAGGAAAGTATATGAAGAGCAAAATTAAATACACAGATGAACCAATGGGTAAATTGAAGGTCGTAAGTGATTTTCTGCCACCACCGGATCAGTTGGTCCTTAAAGAAGACAATATCAAGGTGACGCTTGCCCTGAAAAAATCGAGCATTGAATTCTTTAAGAAAGAGGCCAAGAAGCATCACACGTCGTATCAAAAAATGATCCGTCAACTTGTTGATTGGTACACATCCCATCACCAGAAGAGTGCCTGACGCGTCGTTCGAGTGGGTCAGGCAAAGAACGCCCGCAATCAACTCATTCTCGCGGGTGGGAAGCGCTGGAGAATCGCGGCAGTTGAGCCGCAACTCCATCCCGTCGCAACCAGCGGGCAGAGCCCGCGCACCGGGCGCCGGGAGAACCAGAAGTTCGAGGCCGATACGTCTCTGCGGGGTTACGGCTCAGGCACTCCATAAACAGCCGCGAGGCTGGATCAAGTCCGGCCATGTAGGTCGTTTGCATGGACACAAAAAAACCGGAACCCTATGATAGGGTTCCGGTTTTGCTTATACCGTATGCAGCGCCGCTTAGATGTCGTAGTACAGGAAGAACTCGTAGGGATGGGGACGGAGCCTGAGCGCGTCCACTTCCTTGGTCCTCTTGTAGTTGATATGCATCTCGATCGCATCCTTGGTGAACACGTCGCCTTTCATGAGGAAGGCATGATCTGCTTCGAGGTTATCGAGCGCCTCTTCGAGCGAGCCCGGCATGGAGGGCACTGAGGCCAGTTCTTCCGGCGCCATATCGTAGATGTCCTTGTCGAGGGGCTGGCCCGGATCGATCTTGTTTTCGACGCCGTCAAGGCCGGCCATGAGCATGGCCGCGAAGGCCATGTAGGGGTTGCAGGACGGGTCGGGGAAGCGGACCTCGATCCTCTTTGTCTTGGGGTTCGCGCTGTACATGGGGATGCGGACCGAGGCAGAGCGGTTCCGGCTGGAATAGGCCAGGTTCACCGGCGCTTCGAAGCCCGGGGTCAGACGTTTGTAGGAGTTCATGGTCGGGTTGGTGAATGCGGCGATCACTTTTGCGTGCTTCAGGATGCCGCCGATGTAGTGGAGCGCCATCTGGGACATGCCCGCGTACTTGTCGCCGGCGAAGAGGGGTTTGCCGCCCTTCCAGATGGACTGGTGGGTGTGCATGCCCGAGCCGTTGTCGCCGAAGAGCGGCTTCGGCATGAAGGTCACGGTCTTGTTGTGCCGCTTCGCAACGTTCTTGATGATATATTTGAACATCATCACCTGGTCCGCGCACTTGACCAGGTTGCTGAACCGGATGTCGATCTCGGCCTGGCCTGCGGTCGCCACTTCATGGTGCTGACGTTCGACATAGATGCCGACCTTCTGCATCTCTTCCACCATTTCGGTTCGGATGTCTTCCTGTGAGTCGATCGGGGGCACCGGGAAGTAGCCTTCCTTATGACGGGGCTTGTACCCGAGGTTCGGGTTTTCCACCCGGCCGCTGTTCCAGATGCCTTCCGAGCTGTCGATGTGATAATAGCCTTCGTGGGAGTTCTGGTCGAAGCGGACATCGTCGAAGATGAAAAATTCCGGTTCGGGACCCATGAAACAGGTGTCGCCGATGCCGGTGGACTTGAGGTACGCCTCGGCCTTCTGCGCGATGTGGCGCGGGTCGCGGGAGTAGCGCTCCTTGGTGATCGGGTCAACGATATTGCAGATGAGCGAGAGCGTGGGATACTTGGTGAAAGGATCCATCACCGCCGTCTCCGCATCGGGGACCACCAGCATGTCGCTCGTGTGAATGGACTGCCAGCCGCGAATGCTCGATCCGTCGAAGCCGAGCCCTTCTTCAAAAATGGCCTCGGTCAGCTCATCGACGGGTACTGAAAAGTGCTGCCACAGCCCGGGAAAGTCCATGAACTTCATGTCTACCATCATTGCTTTGTTGTCTTTTGCCAGCTTCAATACGTCTTTTGGTGTCGCCATGTTGCTTCCTCCTTAATAAGTTCAGTATATTGTTTAGAGTCTCAGGCCTCAGGTTTTCGGCTTGCCTTTAACTTGAGACTTTTTCTACTGCCTTCATTAGACGGCCGCTTCTCCCCGCTCGCCCGTCCGGATGCGGATCACCTCGTCCACGGGGGTGATGAATATCTTGCCGTCTCCGATGCGGCCTGTCTTGGCCGTTGTTTCTATGGTCTCAATGATCTTGGGGACCAGCGTGTCGGCGGCAATGATCTCGAGTTTCACCTTGGGAAGAAAGTCGACGACATATTCTGCCCCTCGATAGAGTTCGGTATGGCCCTTTTGCCTGCCGAACCCCTTGACTTCGGTGACCGTTATACCCTGTACGCCGATGGCGTTCAAGGCATCCTTAACCTCGTCGAGCTTAAACGGTTTGATGACCGCCTCGATTTTTTTCATGGAACATCCTCCTGTTAGGCCATTTTAAGCAATTTTAATGCTAAACGACAAGGTACATAATTTCAATTGGTTAGGTTAAAAAATAAGGCGGGGTTCTGCCTAAAAAATAATCATTAGCCTAAAATTTAGGCAAAATCAGTTTCTGACTTTTTCGTTTTTGCGTGTTTTTTCCTCACGCTCGATTCGCTCGCCCTCTTCAAAGAATTTCTCCGAAATTTCCCGTTCGATATCGTCTTTGAGCTGGTTGAGCGAAATGACATCACCCTTCTTGAGCACCTTCAGTTTTGCACCGACGTCCCGGTACCGGGAGTCCATCTGGGAGACGATCTGGAACTCGCTGAGCGCGGCGCTGATATTTCCGGCGCCCTGATAAGCAAGACCGAGGTCATAGTGCATCCCGATGCCATGTCGGGCCTCTCCTGGGGTTTCGGGGCAAGCCAGGGCTCTCTCTATCTCGCTGATGGCTTTTTGATACTCTCCTTTTTCCATGTAGCAGAGGCCGAGCATATACCGGCTCTGAATATACTTCGGTTCGTCTTCAGGCGTCAGGATAAACTCACCGATAGCGTCGTCAAGAAGTCCCATCTCCTTGTATGCCACGCCAAGATTGTAGTGGGTATCAACGTCCTCCCTGACCGACTGCAGTTCGACGCCTTTTTTGAATTCATCGAAAATTTCATCGAGGCTTTGCTCCTCGGCCTGACCGGCGCGGGGCGCCGGGGCCGCGACGTTGCTCAATTCATCCCGGAGTTCCGCGGCCAGATCGAAGAAATCATCAGACGGCATTCGCCGCGTCCGGGGAGCGGCGGCCCTGCTTTCCGCCGCCAGTTCCGCTCCGAGGTCAAAAAAGTCCTCCTCGGCGACAGGCTTCTCCGCCGCGGGGGGAGGCGGCGTTTTTGTTGCCGGTATTTTGAGCTGCGCAATCTCGCCCATGAGGCTGCGAACAGCTTCTGTATCCGACGCGCTCAACGGCAGCTCGCGTTTAGCCGGCGCGGACGCAAGCGTGTCCTCCAGGCCTTCAACGGCCTCGGCAAGTTTTGTAAATTCTATTGCTTCCTCTTCTTCTCGCGAAATCTCGGCGAGTCGTTCAATGGCCCGCCCTTCACCGGGGTTCAGCTCGATGATCTTCGCATAATGTTTTTTGGCCTCCTCGAACAGCCCCTGCTGATAGTAGAATTCCGCCTCCGCCCAGACCTCGCCGGTGTCGACATCAGCGGCCGGCTCCTGGGACAGTTCTTCCGGCGTCGCGGCTTCTTGCTCAGATTCTAAAGCCGAAAGTTGATCCTCGAATGCCGATGTTTCTTCGGCGGAAGCCAGGTTTTCTTCAGCGGACGACCGCGACCCGGCCTCGGTCATGGGGCCTTCAACTTCAGCCGGCGCCTCCTCGATGAGCGCTGCTTCCCCGGTAAAGAGCTTCGGTTCAGGCTCCATCACGTGGATTTCAGAGGCATTCGGCGCTTCGGTGAAAGGAGTATCTTCTTCCAGGCTGGGAATGCCGGCATCAAGATGATCAAACAATATGTCTTCGGCCGAAGACTGTTCGGGGAAGAATGGCGCTTCGTCAAAAGCAGGCAAAGCTTCTTCGTCTGCCTGTGGCGTGGTTGTGAGTTCCGGGACAAATTCAGCCGGAGCGACATCCGGCGGAGGGGGTGTTTCGAGCGCGGGCTCGGCCGATTCCCGGGCTTCGAAGACACGTTCCTCTGGTTCCGAAACCACTGCAGGTGCGGGGGGAATGCCGGATATTGACATGGCCTGCGCGTTCTTCGGGTCCATCTCGAATGCTGACTGCAACATCTGCCGGGAGTCGTCCTGCATGCCGCGTTTGGCATAAAGCTCGGCAAGGACGAGCATCTGTGCTACGGCCTTGCTCATCTGCCCCATGTCGCCATAGACGTCACGCAGTTTAATGCGGACTGCTATGCTTTCGGGGAACCTTTTCGCCAAACCCTCGAGATGCTCGGCCGCCTTGGTAGCCAGGCCGTACTTAATGAGGACATCAGCCTCGGTGAGCGCTTCAGCGACTGCCGGATCTTCCATTTCCTCCGCAGTGGGAGCAGGTTCTTCGTGCAGCGACGGAGTTTCGAGGGCGGGCGACTCGACCGCTTCGGCTGCCGGTTCCTCAGCAACCGGGACAACCGGCTCAAATCCCGCGGCATCGGCAGTGGAAACAGGGGCTTCCGGCTCCTGCGGAGGCATCGAGACCGGTTCCGGATTAGAGAGCTGGTCGAGAAGGTCCAGGGCTTCCTGGAGACCTGGGGCGAGCTCGAGTGCACGCAGGAGCGCGGCCCTTGCTCTTTCGGTGTCTCCTTCCCCGGCGAAAATCTCCGCAGCCTGCAGGAAGGCGCGAGCGGCGTCCTGTTCGCGTCCAACGGAAAGGTAATACTCCGCCAGCTTCTGCCTGCCCGGAAAGAAGTGCGGGCCGGCCGCTATGAAGTCCTTGAGTATCTCCTCCGCTTTTTTGTGTTCACCTCGTTGAGCGGCGGCATCGGAAAGAGCTGAAGCAAGTTCGAGCGCCTGGCCGTATTCTTTTTTCGAGAGAAAGATATGATACAGCTTCCCGCTGAGGTCGTCCCTGCCGGCGTCATCGGCAAGGATGTTTTTCATGACCTGCTCGGCATCGCCGTCCCTGCCCGCTTTGGTCAGCGCATCAATATAGGTATCGGCAAGCTCCCGGTTGGACGGGTCCTTTTCAAAGGCCGGTTTCAGCGCCTTGCAGGCCTCGCTGTATTTGCCCTCTTTGAAATAAACGATCCCGGCCTTGAAATAGACCTCTTTATTGTCCGGATCGAGGGACAGGACCTTTTCAAACAGCTGGCGGGCGTCCTTGTATGCCGCCTTTGACATGTGTACTTCCGCCGCAGCCAGGTACGCACTGGTCGCTTCAGTGGTCATGGCCTCCTTTGCGTACATGTCTCCAAGCTTTATCCTGAACGCAACATTGGCTGGACTCAGGTCGGACATTTTTTGGTAGATGCCGAGGGCCTTGATGGTGTCTTTATTCTGGGTGAAGTGGTCCGCCGCGATCTTGTAGCTTTCGAGGGCGTTGCCCGTCAGGCCCTTCTCCGCGTTCAGATCGCCGAGTGCGAGGTGGGCATTGATTTTCTTCGGATCGATATTGAGGACTTTTTTATAGAGGGCAATGGCCTTGGAGGTGAAGCCGTCCGCGGTAAGGATGTCCGCGGCCTTGCTGTAGGCGTCGACGGCCTCCGCTTTTGCATTTTTCTTCAAGCACAGGTCGCCGATCGTATTGTAGATATTTGCGTCGTTCGGCGTCTCTTTGATGAGTTTTTTCCACTCGGCAATCGCTTTGTCGAACTGTCCCCTGGCAATGAATTTCTGGGCTTCCTTCATTACCGTCTGTTTGTCGATGACCATAGGCTAAAAATACCATAAAGCTCGCCGGAGTGCAATAGTATCGTCTCGTCCTTCCCCGGGTCGTCAGGGAGGTCGCTGCGCCCGTCATATTCGCCTTGATTTTGAACAAGAATCATGTTAAATATGAACACTATGTCAATCATTCCGATACGCATATATCCGGAGCCCGTACTCCGGACCAAAACAGCCCGTGTGGAGAAGATCGACAGCTCACTTGACCGTTTGATTCAGGACATGGTTGAAACCATGCATGCCGCGCCCGGCGTGGGTCTCGCCGCCAACCAGGTGGGCGTCTCACTTCAGCTGGCGGTGATAGATCTGAGCAACCGGGAGGATGACGGCGATCGCCACCCGCTCCTCGTCATTATTAATCCCGAGATCCTCTCCATGGCAGGGTCCGTTGTTGAAGAAGAAGGGTGTCTCAGCATTCCCGACTATGCCGAGAAGGTGAAGCGCGCGGCAACCGTCAGGGTGCGGGCGCAGGACAGGACCGGAAAACCTTTCGAGCTCGAGGCGGAAGGCCTCCTGGCAAAGGCCCTCCAGCACGAAATCGACCATCTGAACGGCCTGCTGTTCGTGGATCGCTTGAGCCCGCTCAAGAAAAGCATTTTCAAGCGAAGATCCAGGAAGTTGGCGGTGGAGAAGGCATAGTTCAGGATCCAAATCCCAAATAAGACGACAGCGAATCTTTTTCGTCATTCCCGCCTGCGCCCAGCGTTTACGAGTGCGCTGGCGTAGCCTGCTCTTACGAAAGCGCGGCCATAAACGAGTGCAGGGTGAATGCCTCTATCGGGAATCCATTTTTTAATAGGATGTGAAGACCAGACACTGGATTCCGGCCAGAACCATGCCGGAATGACGGCTCCCAGAAGCGCTATCTGGTGGTTTCGCTGCGGTATCATTTGTTTTTTGAGATTTGTAGTTTGGAGTTTTCCTTATGAGACTCGTTTACATGGGCACGCCGCAGTTCGCCGTGCTGCCGCTCCGCGCGCTCGCGGCTGCCGGGCACGAGATCGCGGGCATGGTCACGAGGATCGACAAGCCTGCGGGCAGGGGCCGGGTCCTTGCCTCGCCGCCGGCCAAACTCGCGGCCGTGGAGATGGGGCTTTCCGTGTTCCAGCCGCGGCGGGTGCGGGAGCCTGAGTTCATCGCGACGCTCCGGGAACTGGGCCCCGAGGCGATCGTCGTTGCCGCCTACGGGCAGATTCTGCCGAAGGAAATCCTGGCGCTTCCGAAATTCGGGTGCATCAACATCCACGCCTCGCTTTTACCCGCCTACCGCGGAGCTGCGCCCATCAACTGGGCGATCATCCGCGGCGAACGGGAGACCGGCATCACGGTCATGCAGATGGACGAGGGCATGGACACGGGTGCGGTCCTGATGCAGGAGAGCACCCCGATCGACCCGAAAGACACTGCCGGAACGCTGACGGACAAACTCTCGGTCCTCGGCGCAAAGCTGATCACCACGGCGATGCCGCTGATCGAAGCGGGAAAGCTCGCTCCCGTTCCGCAAAACAGTTCCCAGGCGACGCTTGCTCCGCTTTTGAAAAAAGAAGACGGCCTCATCAACTGGAACCTCCCGGCCGTGGAAATCCACAACCGCGTCAGGGGCCTTTCCCCCTGGCCAGGCGCGTATACGTTTCTTGACGGAAAGATGATCAAGATCACCGCGTCCGAAGCAGCGGACGGCAACGGAGCTCCCGGTCTCCTCTCCGAACAGGTTAAGAACATCCTGGACGTCGGAACCGGAAGCGGCCTTCTTCGCGTCCTGGGCATTCAGCCCGAGGGCGGGAAACCCATGACCGCCGGCGAGTTCCTGCGTGGGCACCGGGGAGTTGTGGGGAAAAAATTTGAAGCACTAATTCCGAAATCCTAAATAATTTCAAATATCAAAACGTCAAACTATATGTCTTTTTGCTTTTTTGAGATTGCTTAGAAATTCTTCTCAAAACGGCAAGAATATTTTGCCACAGAGGGCACAGAGAAAAGCTTTTTAACTCTGGTTTAAAATTCTATTTTCTTTTTATTACCCTCTGTGTTCTCTGTGATCTCTGTGGCTAATAGCTTTTCCGGCTTGTCCGGGTTAGGATTTATTATTTCGAAATTAGGATTTATCTTAAGACCATGTCCGAACCCAAAAAGCGCATATTCATAGGCCTCATCGTCTTCACCGTCTTCCTGATCACCGCGGTGACCGTGGGGCTTTACCTCATCCCCTACATCGGGCTCCGGAACATCCATCCCCTGGCGCCGAACATCGTCTGCGTCACCATGGGAGGCGTGACCGGCGCGCTTATTCTGGGCGTTGCTCTCCTGGTTCTCACGCTCGTCAGGGGGAAGGAAATATTCTTCGCGGCAAAGCTCCGGGGCATCGTGATCGAGGTGCTCTTCCCCATTATGATCGTCGTGGGCAAGTTCCTCGGCATCTCGAAGGAAAAGGTACAGCAGTCCTTCGTGGAGGTGAACAACCTCCTGGTCAAGGCCAAATGCAGCGACATCAAGCCCCAGCGCATTCTGCTTTTGATGCCCCACTGCCTTCAGTTCAACGACTGCGCCATCAAGATCACGAGCGATGCGTATAAGTGCCAGGCGTGCGGCAAGTGCAGGATCAAGGACCTGGTGATGCTCGCGAAGAAGCACGACGTGCACCTTTCCGTCGCCACCGGCGGCACGCTGGCGCGGAGAAGGGTAGCGGAGTCGAAGCCCCAGGCCATTATCGCCGTGGCCTGCGAGCGAGATCTGACCAGCGGCATCCAGGACGCCTACCCGCTTCCCGTGCTCGGAATTTTGAACGAACGTCCCTTCGGGCCGTGCTTCAATACGAGCGTGGACATTTCCAAGGTCGCCGAGGCGCTCGAATTCCTCGCGAACGGCCGGCGTGATTCCCGTGACGCACACCGATAAGCCCCGGGAGAAGGCGCTTGAAATACTCCATAGCGTCGAGGACGGGGCGTTTGCGGACGCGTTCATCGATCAGGCGCGGCAAACCTTCGGTGCGCGGGACAGCGCCTTTATCGTTGAGCTTGTCTACGGGACGCTCAGGAACCGGGCGCTGCTTGATTCGGCGCTTGATCGGTTCTCCTCGCAGCCCGTTCTGAAGACCGATGCCTGGACCAGGAACATCCTGCGGCTCGGCGCGTATCAATTGCTGTTTCTGGACCGGGTCCCCGCGAGCGCCGCGGTAAATACGGCAACGGAGCTTGCAAAAGCATTTGGTAAAAAACACGGATATGTGAACGGCCTGCTCCGGAATCTCGACCGGAAACGGAAGGAGCTCTCGCGGCCGGGCATAGATGACCCGGTCAAACGACTGTCCGTGCTTTATTCCCACCCGGAGTGGCTGGTCAGACGCTGGGTTGCGCGGTTCGGCGAGGCAACGGCCGAGACGCTTCTGCGCGCGAACAACCTGCACGCGCCGCTCGTGATCAGAACAAACACCCTCAAGACCACCCGGGACGAACTCAGGGCGTCCCTGGAATCAGAGGGTGCGAAGGTGAGAGAAGTGAAATACTCACCTGCCGGCCTTGAGATACAATCCTCGCCCGGGATACTATCGCTTTCCGCCTTTCAAAAGGGATTGTTCATCGTCCAGGACGAAGCGGCCCAGCTCGTAAGCATGATGCTGGACCCCGAACCCGGCGATATCGTGCTCGACGCCTGCGCTGCGCCGGGAGGCAAGGCAACGCACCTCGCCGAGCTTATGCGGGACCGGGGGACAGTCATAGCGCTCGAGAGCGACCGGGGCCGCATCGGCAAAATCGACGAAAACAGCGAGCGGCTGGGAACCACGATTATCGTACCCGCGCCGGGCGATGCCACGAAGTATCGCGAGGGCAGGTTCGACAAGGTGCTGATCGACGCGCCCTGCTCAGGCGTCGGCGTGCTTCGCCGCCACCCCGACGGCAGATGGAACAAGGACGAGAAGACGGTCCGGGAACGGGCGGCACTGCAGCGCAGGATACTGGAAAATTGCGCGAAACTTCTGAAACCCGGCGGTGCTCTCGTCTATGCCACCTGCTCGACGGAACCGGAAGAGAACGAGGACGTCATTACAGCGTTTCTTTCCAGGGCGGGAAGCGACTTTGCTATCGATGACCCCCGGCCGCATCTGCCGGGACAATCAATAAATTTTGTTGATAAAAAAGGTTTTTTCCGCACCTACCCGCTGGCGACGGAGATGGATGGGTTCGTCGCAGTCCGGCTGGTGAGGAAAAAATAGGGTCAAGGGGCAGGGGTCAAGGCACGGAGTATCACGACCCCGGCTGTTCAGAAGTTCTTGCATCTACAATTAACTATGGTAAAATACGGCTTCCGCAAATGAAACGGTTCCTAAGAGGTCTCGGCATATTTATCGCGCGTGTCGGTGTCGGCATCGCCAGCGCCTTCGCGGTCGTCGCTTTGCTTCTCCGCCAGGAGGAAGTGCGCGTGCCGGACCTTACAGGCCAGGACATCGTGAGCGTGATTGAAATGGTGACCCAGCAGGGCCTGCAGCTCAAGGTGGACCGCCGGGAGCCCCATCCCTCCATGCCCCGGGACACGGTCATCATGCAAATGCCGGCGCCGGGAAGCGGGATTAAAAAAGGGCGCCAGGTGCGGGTGGTTGTGAGTCAGGGGCCGAGCGAACTGCTGGCGCCGAAACTGGCGGGGGAAAACTTCCGCAAGGCCGATATTATGATCCGCCAGGCCTCGTTCGTGCCCGGCGATGTGGCGAGGGTCTCATCGGACAGCGTCGAACGCGACATGGTGATAGCCCAGCATCCGCAGGCCGGGAGCCCGCTGGAGAAGGGCGGAACAATCAGCCTGCTCGTAAGCGCGGGCAAAAAGGCGGAACCCCTTGTCATGCCGAAGCTCACGGGGAAACGGGCCGAGGAGGCCTTACGCATTACCGGCCGCCTGGGATTGCAGCACCGGGTGCTCACCCGGCCTGCGGGAGACAAGCCCATGGGAGCGGAGCGGACCGTCGTTAGCCAGAAGCCGGCGGCGGGGCATCCCGTTTCCGCTGATGCCACGGTGGAGATTGTTGTGAGCAGGTGAGCGCTATGCACTTTGCTCTAACTCCCTCCCCTTCAAGGGGAGGGCTGGGGTGGGGATGGGTTAAGAGCGAAACACTGACATTCTTTTAAAACCCATCCCCCGCCTAACCTCCCCCTTGAAGGGGGAGGAACTGGGTAGGAACGATCAGCGAATTTATCTCTGGGTAGTTGCGGTTTTTTAAGGAATTCCATGACGAAAAAAATCAAGGTGGCCCCCTCCATCCTGTCCGCCGACTTCTCCCGCCTGGGCGAGGAGATCAGGGCGGTCGAGGCCGCGGGCGCCGATCTGATCCACATCGATGTGATGGACGGCCATTTCGTGCCGAACATCACGATCGGCCCGCTAATCGTTGAGGCCGCGCGCAAATCGACGAAACTGCCGCTGGACGTGCACCTCATGATCACAAACCCCGAGCTGTTCATCGCCGATTTTACGAAGGCAGGAGCGGACTATATCACGGTCCACGTGGAGACCGCATTCCATTTGAACCGGCTGGTGCAGTCGATCAAGGAGTGCGACGGCGTCAAGGCGGGCGTGGTGCTGAATCCTGCGACGCCGCTCTCCAGTCTGGACTGCATTTTGACGGACATTGACCTGGTGCTCATCATGTCCGTGAACCCCGGCTTCGGCGGCCAGTCATTCATCCCTTCGGCGATGGACA
>JAXIPA010000149.1:0-11755 GCA_045403145.1 Nitrospirota bacterium
TTAACCTGAATATATGCCGAATTGAACCAGCTTTCTTTTACTTACTCCGCTTTCATTTCAAGAGCTGCATTTCTCTGCGACCTCTGCGATCTCTGCGGTAAAATATCTTTCGTTTTTTTCATAGAACTTTTGACAGTACCATGCGCAGGCGGCATGCCGCTCGCTGCTCAAGGCGTCATGATAGTCCAGAAATTGACGGGCGCCGTCCTTCCCGAGGTACCGTTCCAGCATTCGCGGCTCGGTCTGTGTCAGGTCTACGATGATCAGGCCGTCGAGGACGTTGCCGAAGGCCGGGTCCACGTTGAACCCGGCGAGCCGGCCGCCAAGCTTCAGGTATTGCTTCAGAAGGACCGGAATCCCCTTGCGGTCCGTCTCGACGCTGGCAATACATTCCGATACGGCATCGACGTCGTCTTTCAGGAGGCGCACGGCGGCGTCAACGTCCCAACCGCGAAGAGGCTGTGAGCGGAGCGGTTTTTTCGGTTTCACGAAGACGGCCATATCGTTCTGGTACCTCGCTGATTTCAGATAACCGACCATAAGCTGTTTTGAGAGCGCCTGGTACTCGTCGGTGATGCTCACGGGGCCAAAGAGCGTCTTGTACTGCGGGTTATCGACGAGGTACCGGCCGATGCCTTTCCAGAGCAGCAGGAGCGGAGTGTACGATTTCTGATATTCAAGCCGGATGAACGATCGCCCGAGTTCCAGGGCAGGGCCCATGCGTTCGAAAAACTCCGGCTTGTACCGGAAGAGCGTGTTGGTGTAAAGACCGTGTATTCCGCTTCGCCTGATGAGCTCATCGGTCCTGCCGAGCCTATAGGCGCCGACGACTTCCTGCTTCACTTTGTTCCAGATGAACAGGTGGATGTAGGAGTGGTCAAACCGGTCGATGTCAAAGGCCTGTCCGGTCCCTTCGCCCACGGCACGGAACGTGATCTCCCGCAGCCTGCCGATTTCGAGCAGGATGTGCGGTATCTGGTCCGTGGCGGCCTGGATCACGACCTGCTCACCGCCGATTGCAAGCGTCTGGCTGGGCAACAGACGACGGATTTCTTCCGCCATGATTTCTGGATTCTGGGGCGGCATGACGGACCCAAAGGCCTCTCGTTTTACTTGCTGCATGAACGTCGCGACGGGGCGCGTTTTACGCCTTGCGCCGCGCAGTTCCAGAAGATACGTGCGAAGCCGGAGATATTCCGTCATGTCCTCGTCTTCGTCGAAGGCCTTGAGTTTCTCAAAGGGGACCAAATCGCCGACGCGCATCCTGATGACGCTCCGGTCTTTGTTGAACAGTTCCTTCGGCAGCATGGCGGTCCGAAGCATGGGGTGCACCATGCCTGCCAGGTGAAATGCCGCGCTGTTGGACCCCTGAAAGAACACCGGAAGCACGGGCGCGCCGGTTTTCCGGATGATGCGCGCGATTGTGGGGCTCCAGGCGGGATCAGTGACCGCGCCTTTCTGTAGATCGAAATGGGACACTTCCCCGGCTGGAAAGATCACCAGCATGCCGCCGTTTCTGACCCATGAGATGCTTTCCCTGATCGGCTTGATGTTGTCCCTGACCGAAGATTCGCCCTTGAAAGGGTTCACGGAAATGAGCATTTCCCTCATTTCCGGGATGGAGTTCAAGAGGTAATTGGCCATGAACTTCACGTCGCAGCGCATGGAGCGCAGGAGGGAAGCCAGGATGATGCCTTCGATCCCGCCGAAGGGGTGGTTTGCCACGACGATGACGGGGCCTGCCGGAATCGTGAGGCGCTGGGCGTCCTCTTCGGCAAGGTCGTATGCGACGTTCAGCCTGTCGAGCACTTTTTCCGGAAAAGGGCGGCTGTCCGCCATCCGCGAGATGTCCGCGTAAGCACGGTTCATTTTGGGAAACGCGAGGAAATGCTCGATCGGGCCTTTCACCATCGAGAACAGTTTGTTCTGCAGCGGGTCGTTGAAATCGACATTCAGGGCGAATAGCCGCTTTGGTTGGGTTTGAAGCATTAGGCTGGTCCTCCTTTTCTTTTTGCCGTCATCCCCGAATGATCCTATCGGGGATCCAGAGACTTTTGGCCGGATAATGCGAAATGAAGGCGCTGGATTCCCGATTAAACCGTTCGGGAATGACGTGCTTTGCGAAAACCATTGAAGCCAAATTCACTTCACTTTGAACTCTGAACTATCTTCTACGCGAATCTCGCCCGAATACTGTCCGTGATCCGGTATCCCCATGACCCTATCCCGGTCTCCGGGCACGGCGCCAGTCTTGAATCCTTGCCGATGACATACCGGTTTCCCCGCCAGACGACGGTTGAACTGAGTATCGGCACGAACCAGAGGACGCCGATCATGATATCCTTGAGCGGGACCAGGAAGTACGTGAACGGAGACGGCCGATGGAGAACAATTTCAGTCGGCTGTGCAGTGATTGTTCTCCCTATCACGGAATCACCCAGTATCTTTATCAGACTGATGATTGCAGCGAGGGAGAAGGTTTCCCGGGAAGGTCCCTTGAACAGGACCGGCAGGGTGGCGATAAAGACGGGGTTGGCAAGAAGTTCGGAGAAATATTTGGTCCCGCCGATCTGCCACCTGAGCTTCCCCCACCTCGTGTGGCGGTTCAGAAAACGTTTGATATCCCAGTATTCATTGACGTTGTTGATGAGATAATTCGATAGGACGACTTTTCTGCCCACGCGGCGCATCTCTCTCCCGATGATGAAATCCTCCGCAAGAATATCCTTGAATGCCATGAGTCCCCCAAGTGCCTCCAGGTCGTCTTTTTTCATGAGCATGGACTTTCCGATGACGCAGGGCATCCTGAGAAACCGGTCGAGGAAACTGACGCTTCCGATGATGAACGAGTTCAGATGGAGGTTTTCGAGGAGAGCGCCGATACTGCGGCCGCCGACGCCGCGGATCAGGTTGCTTACGAGCCCTACCGACGGGTCCTGCGCATGCTTCATGATTTCTTTGAGGTAGTCCTTATCGACCATCACGTTGCTGTCGCTGATCAATATGTAGGGATGGCGGGCATTCCGGTAGGCGGGGATGAGGTTGTTCACTTTGGGATTGAGCCCGGCGCTGCATTTTTCCACGACGAGAGATATGCGCCGGCCAGGGTACTTATCTTGAATCTTTTTTGCGACCTTGCAGGCCGGGTCGTTGTAGTCCTGAAGACAAAAGAGAATTTCGTAGTCCGGATAGTCCTGGTTGCAGAAGCTCGCGAGGTTGTCGAAGAGGTTGTCGTCAAGACCTCTCAAAGGTTTCAGGACCGAGATAGGGGGAGGCGGTCCCGTCAATGCATCATCGGAAGGCTTTCGGTTTTTTCTGATGAGCAGAAGGGTTGCCCAGGCCTGCAAACTGTAGAGCAGCATCCCGATACCCGAGACAACGGCGCAGATGATAAAGAGCGTCATTCCATTCCTCCCTAAGCCGGACAAGCCGGGAAAGCTTTTTTCTGCCACAGAGATCACAGAGAACACAGAGGGGAACGAAAAATAGAGTCAAGTTATTCACTACTTTTGAGCCTTTCTCTGTTATCTCTGTGTCCTCTGTGGAAAAATATTCTTGCCATTTTGAGAAGCTTTTGATTCTTTAGTAACTAATTTCTGAACAGCGTTATCGCCACTCCCTTGTTGTGCCGGATGCAGTTTTTCACCGCGTCGATGTTCTTCTCGCAGTTCAAAAGCGTTTTCCACGAGTACAGATGGCGCGCCTTATGGAAATCGCTGTTCGCGATGTAGGGGTACTTTTTCAGGCTGATCACATTGAATACGTCGTCCCGGTTCGCGATTTCCCAGGCGTCGATGTACTTTGCGTACCGGTCGCGGTTGTTCCAGAGAAAGAGCGTGTCCTTGTTCATGATGTCCGGCGTGTTGTGGGGATGGCAGGCAACGGTCAGGGTGTTTTGCCTCCGGGCTTCAAGGAAAATTTCCTCGTAATCCATGCAGGCCGGGATGAATTCCTTGATGTCGAGGAGGAGGAGATGGGCTGATTCGTCTTTCGAGATGTAGTTCTTGCTGATTTCCACTCCCGGGACCACAAGCATTTCATATTTCTGCCAGGCCCGATCCGCTTCCATCCGGATGGTGGAAAGGTACTCGTCGAAATTGTCCCCCCGCACCGACAGGTCGAAACGGCGCGCAAATTTCCCCATCACGTTGTCGCCGTTCACGACGTGGTCCGTGATGGCAATGGCATCGAATCCCGCCTGGCCGAAAAGGTCGATCGTCTCTCTCATCTCCAGCGAACCGTCCGAAAAGGTCGTGTGAATATGGAAGTCGCACAGCATCATTGCGGGAAATCATACGGTTTTTGTATTACAGGGGGATTACGGAAATATTAAGTTTTTGTTACAAGAGCAGGTTGGAGAGGAGTTTGAACGTGATAAGAAGCCGCTGCTGATGGAATGTCCTGCAACGGTTATTTCTTTTCCCGGCGGTCCGAGGACGGCGCCTCGTTGTCAGCCCGGCCGCCGTCCTCCCACGAAGCAGGGTCGTCAAGAGACTCGAGGTGGGTCAGCACCTCGACATCGGGAAGGGCGCACCGGATATCGGATTCGATGCGCTCCAGGAGTTCATGCCCGCGCTGGACCGTCCAGGCGCCGGGAACGAGCACGTGAAGCGATACGAACCTGCGCGGACCGGCACGGCGGGTGCGAAGATCGTGGTATTTTACGCCGGACTGTTTGAGCTGCTCCAGCACGTCGCGGACGATGTCCTGTTCGTCAACGGGGAGCGCCGTATCCATGAGGCCGGACACCGATTCCCGCACGATGCGCACCCCGGCCCGGACGATGTTGCCGGCCACGACGAGCGCAATCAGAGGGTCGAGACGCTGCCAGCCCGTGAGCGCAACGGCCCCGACGCCCGCCACCACACCCGCCGAGGTCCAGACGTCCGTCAACAGATGTCGGGCGTTTGCCTCGAGCGTGATCGACTGATGCCGCCTGGCGGCGCCGAGCAGGACGAGCGCGACCGCCAGATTGACGAGCGACGCGGCAACGGAAACGGCGAGTCCCATGCCGATCTGTTCAAGCGGCTTAGGATTGACAAGCCGATCGGCGGCGGTCACGGCGATACTTATGGCGGCGATCAGGATCAGCGCCCCCTCAACGCCGCTCGAAAAATATTCCGCCTTGCCATGTCCGTAGGTGTGGTCCTTGTCAGCCGGACGCGCGGCGATCGTGAGCATCGCCAGCGCCATGAACGCGCCCGCCAGATTGACGAGGGATTCCAGAGCGTCGGAGAGCAGCCCCACGGAGCCGGTAATGAGGTAGGCAACGGTCTTCAGCCCGATCGTGGCGACGGCCGCGGCAATGGAAAGCCAGGCAAAGAGTGTGAGGGATGGACGGTTCATAGTATTAAAGCAATTATAGCAACAAACTATTTGAGCGTTTTCTCCGCCATCTCCTGATTCCATTTGATCCAGGCCCGCACCGCGAGAAAGACGAAAAAGATAATGCTCAGGGAAACGACGATGACCGGCGCGGTCGGAACATCGAGCTTATAGGAGAGAAAGATCCCTCCTACGCTGACGAGCACTCCGAGAAGCCAGCCTGTCATGAGCACTTTGAACGGCTCCCGGGAAAAAAGCCTTCCGATCATCGCCGGGATTACCAGGAAAGAAAATACCTGGAGTATCCCCGCCATCTGCACCGACTTTACGAGCACAACGGCGAAACTCGCAAAAAAGAGGAATTCGAGCCAGAAACCGCCCTTTCCGTGAAACGAGAGGGCGTAGAACTTTTCCCGGAAAATAAAATGGAGCACGCCCACGAGCCCGTACACGATAAACGTGGAGAGGATATCCCCAGGCGTGACCCAGATGATGTTGCCGTTGATGATGGTCTTGAATTCTTCCAGGCCATGCGGGCTTCTGTCGAGGATCAGAATGGCGGCGGACACGGAAAAAATATAGAGGACGCCGATAAAGGCCTCTATGTTCACGTATTTCGCCGCCCTTTTGGACACGGCGAGGATCAGCGCCCCGAGCATGGCAAAGATCAGGGAAAAGAAAATATGCCGCTCACCTGCCAGCAGAAACGAAAGAGCAAGCCCGATGCCGATGAACTGGGCCAGGGCCAGATCGACGAAGATGATGCCCCGCTCCAGGATATGGATGCCGAAGTAGGCGTGGATTCCGATAAGCAGGAGACACGCCAGAAAGGGATACAAAAGAAAATTAAGCGCTTCCATCAAACCTCCAAAATAACACCCATCCCCACCCCGGCCCTCCCCTTGAAGGGGAGGGAGTTCAAGTTCCTCCCCCTTCAAGGGAAAGAGCCTGCCCCCGGATGATTCAATCGGGGGTTAGGTGGAGGATGGGTTACTTTAGTAATGAAACTGCCATATCCCAGAAGGAAATCAAATCGTCCGTACCCTGCAGGGAGCCGACATCATGGGGCAACACAATGACTTTTACCCCGGTTTTAGACGATAAAAACTCCGCTTCGCTCACGCCGTAAGCCGGCGTGACGAGAATGGCGACAGGTTTCGCGGTCTTCATCATCTCTATAAGTTCTTTAATATGCGCCGCGGACGGCGGTATGCCGGGCTTCGGTTCGATATAACCGAGGAACTGAAATCCGGATTCCGCGGCAAGGTACTCGAAGTACTTGTGGTAGGCGATGAATTTTTTCCCCGTGATCTGAACCGCGCGCCACTGTTTTTCCTTCTCTTTCACGCGGTCGGCAAAGGCTTTATAATTGATAAGATAAAAATCAGCATTGGCCCTGTCCGCGTCGGCAAGACGCCGCGCCATCCCTTCGGCAACGTGCAGAATATTCGACGGAGAAAAATGATAATGGGGATTGCCGAGCGGATGCACGTCTCCCATGCTCCTGTCCACGGTTGAAGGTTTTTCAACGACCGAAACGAACCGTGAACAATCGAAGTTGCCGATCTTTCCGGGCATGAGCTTCGGGTTCTTCGACGATTCGATGATGAGCGGCAAATAGCCGATCTCAAGGTCGAGGCCGTTATACATGATGATGTCGGCCTTCCGCGCGGCCAGGATCATGCTCGGTTTCGCTTCGAGCACGTGCGCGTCCTGGCTCGGCTTCACCAAAACGGTCACCTTGGTCTTGTCCTTGCCGAGCTCCTTGGCCAGGCTCCCGATCCAGGGGAGGGTGGTTACGATGTTTAATTCCGCAAAGGCTGGAGCTGCGAATACGAGTGACAGCAGCATGGTGAGAAATATTTTCTTCATTTTTTATTCTCCTAACCCGGACAAGCCGGAAAGCGGATTAGCCACAGAGGTCACCGAGAACGCAGAGAAAAACGAAAACTGGTACAGATTCTTAGACCACTTTCAAGCCTTTCTCTGTGCCCTCTGTGTGCTCTGTGGCAAAAATATTCTTGCCATTTTGCGCAGAATTTGACTTCTTAGCTACTAAAACGCATGGGCGGCGTGGGCGCCGATCCCGAAAATGAACTGCGCGATCACTTCGTTGTTTTCACGGCCGCCCGGCGCCGAGCGGTCATTGGTGTACTGGAGCCGGATGCGGCTGAACTCGCTGGGGTTGAACTCGAGGCTGCCCGTTGTACGCGAGGGGTTATCGCCTGACTCCCGCTCCACGCCCGCGCGTTTGAAGGAATCATTAAAAAGGTCCAGCATTTCCCAGCGCGCGCCGACCCCCCAGCGGTATATCCGATAGATCGCCTGGACGTAGATTCCGTCCTGCCTGCGCTCCAGGGAGTCAACAGCCTCCGTCGCCTGGTCCGTCGCGTCTCCGGTCTGGACCAGGTGGAGATATTCACTCTGGAGCGTCAAACTTTTCCGGCTCGTAGGCTTCCATTTCCAGACCAATTCCATCCCGTAGAGGGCGCTCTTCCCGGTTGCGTCCGTGTCCGGAAGGATGCTGGTGCTGCTGGTTTTGCCGAATAGTACCGAGGGGCCGAAATAAAGGGTCGAATTATCACTCGTGTCGAAGGAACTCTTCACGAAGAACGAGAAGGCGTGCGGCCCTTCCTGAGCGTCCGCTCCGAACAGGAGGTCATTGTTTCCCTGCATCACCTCCGCCCCTATGAGCGTATACACCGGGAGGTCGGGAAGCCAGGTCAATTGCGCTCCTGTTTCGCCGCCAAGGCCCTCATCGCCGAGAAACGCACGATAGGGAAGCGCGATATCGGCAAAGTCCCAGGCATGGGGATGCTGGGCATCCAGCCTGCTGAAGTTGCTCTTGAACTTGCCGCCCTTGATCTGCCATCCCGCGGGAAGGGCCGTGGTCACCACGTAGGCTTCTTCCAATTCAGCGCCATCAGCGGTGACGGGAATGGCCGTGTAGAAGTTGAAATAGGGGTCCACCGGAGCAAAAATGAACAATTCCGCTGAATCCACAGTGAAACCGTAACGCCGTTCCAACTCGTTTGTTGTAAAGAAGGGAATTCCCCGTTCTTCCAGCTCGGCGTTATCGAGATTCGATCCATAGACAAAGGAGTCGAGGATCACGGAGATGTTGGGGTTGGTTAGGGCACTGCCGCCGAACAGACCGCTGGCACCCGGTGAAGGGGCCGCGCTTCCAGCCGTTTGCGACGCGGGCCGGCTTGCGATGTCACGGCTGAGCGCATCGATGGTCTTTTGCTGCTCTTCGAGCCGAGTTCCCTGTTTTTTCAAAGTATCTTCAAGCGTGTTCAGCCGATCCGCAGGGTCCTGGGCAAAGGCTGTGGCGGTAAAGAGAGCGAATACGAGCGTGAATATAGCGCAAAAAGAGCTCATTCTTTTCATAACTCCTCCATGCAGAGAATCATCGGTGAATCCCGCGACTTGCAATCCCCCGGCTCCTGCGGGGGGTTCGCGCGTAATCCGTGGGAGGTCGCGTTATTAAAGGGAGCCTCCGGCTCCTGCCGGAGGGGGCTCCACTAGGATTAAGCGTGGATTCGGTACAGGTCGAACGCGCGGCACAGCAGGTCATCAGGCAGCGGAACTGACTTCAGCGTGCGAGTTTTTCACGAGACCTATAGGGAATATGATTTGGAGAATTTATGCCGGCGGAGCGCGGGTGTTCAGGGAAAGGGATACGGGATTGGCGGCAAAAACCTGAGAGGGGGCGACTAATGTTGTTTTTAGGAAGCAGGGGACACCGTCAAAAGAAATTGTGGATTGGCCGGTTGCGTGCTGATGATTGCTTACTATACAGAGGGAGCAGTCGTGGTGGTCGGCTTCGTCAAGATGGAGATGGGGCGCTGCCGCGAGCGAGGAAAGGAGGAGCAGCGCTGTTATGATGATAGCGGGGATTCGCAAGCCTCGGCTGGTGGCGGTTAACGCGATCATGATGTCACATTAATTGATGCTGCCGACATTGTCAAGGACTTGTTTTGTCCGCGTCATGCACGGACCGTTCGCCGGGGCTTCGCAGCGACGGGGTGAAGAGCGGTGGGACGTGAAGCCCCGGTCACAGCCGGGAACGGCTCTGGATGAGGTAGGCGTAGTAGGTCGCGGCGCTGGTGGGGCTGCGTTTGAGCGTCTTGAAATCGACGCGGTAGAGGCCGAACCGGGCGTCGAGCCCCTGGAGCCACTCGTAATTGTCGATCAGGGTCCAGTAGAAATACCCCCGCACATCGAGTCCCTCTTTGAGGCATTGTTCGACCACGTCCACGTGCCGCTTCATATACTTCACCTTTTCCTCGGAGTCATGCGTGGCGATGCCGTTTTCAGTGATGATGAGCGGCAGGTCGAGCCGTGACGCGTACCGCAGGACCTTGGCCAAACCGCGCGGATGGATTTCCCACCCGATATTGGTAAGGCCGTGGCCGTCAATGTCCAGGTGCCTCAGTTCCACGCCCATCTTTTTGAAGGGATTGAAGCGGAGGTGGATGCGGGTATAGTAATTCACGCCGAAAAAGTCGAGCTTGTCTCTGATCGGGACCTCGATCTCCACGGGCCGGGAAAAAGGAAACTTGACGATGAAGACCCCTGTCCGGAAGGCATTGATGATCGAATGGTTGTAAAAATAGTTCGCCGATTTTTTCAGGAGGCGGTCGAGGGGGTTCCATTTTTTCCAGGGGGCGAACACGGACATGTTGTGTGCGACGCTGACCTGCGCGTCGGGGACGTAGCGATGGATGATGTCGTAGGCCTTGCCGTGCGAGGTGAAGATGTTCTTGAGCGCGACGAGGGAGCGGGGAACGTCCCGGAGCCCGGGGGGCGTGCACCCGTCAAGATATCCGCCGATCAGGATGACGTAGGGCTCGTTGAAGGTTATCCAGTAGCGCACGTCCTTGAGCGTAGCGGCCATCATCTCCGTGTAGCGGAGGAACTTTTCGATAGACGCAGTCCGGTGCCAGGGGTATCTCTCGATGAACCAGCGGGGGTGGGTGAAGTGGTGGAGCGTTACCATGGGCTCGATGGCATAGCTCCGCAGGATGTCGATGATTTCCTGGTAATGGGCGATGGCCTCCTCGTCCCAGGTGTCGGGCCTCGGCTGGATCCTGCTCCATTCGAGGGAGAAACGGTAGGCGTTGACGCCCAGCTCCTTCAGGAGCTTGAGGTCCTCCCGGAACAGGGCGTAATGGTCCGTGATCCGCGGAATATCGGCCAACACGGGGTCCCAGGTAGTCCAGTCCGCATGAGGAGAGCCTTCAAGCTGAAAGGCCGACGTCGCAACGCCCCACTGGAAATCATCGGGAAAGATTTTTGGCTTCATTCGTTCCTGCATGGTGTCATCGATTACTGCCAGTAGACGATTATGAGCAGGAGCACCGCCGATATCGTCGCGAACAGGATAACATTTTCAAGCGTTCCGAACCTTGGCTTATCTTTGCTGTGTTCCATATTGTGCGCCTCCCGTGTCCGTGCATTTTTCCGGTGAAAAAACGACCGCCAGCGTCCTGATGCCGCCGATCACCAGGATCAGGACCGCAAGAGCAAGGATCATTCCCGTCTCCAGGCTGTGCTGGTACAGCCCGATCATGATCTCGCGGAGAACGAAGACCAGCGCCGCGTCGGTGATGAAGGTTATCTTGAGCCGGTGAACGGCAAAGTATTCGATGACGCTCCGCAGCAGTTCGATCACGATGAACATCGACAGAATGTTGGTCACCATGATGTCGAAAGCCGCCGCGATGGTCTGGCTTCCGAAAACAGTGCGCAGGTCGAGAACGACCCGCGCGATGCCCATCAACAGGGCGAAGATCACGAGCGGGATCATGAATTTGATCATGATGTCGACGATTCTAATGAAGTATTTCATGATCCCTTGCCCGGCGCGTCGTTGATGGAAGATCGGAAACCCCGCCGCCCGTGCTGCTCGTGAGTTTTTATGTTCTCATACTGTTAAAGGGCTCTATTCCATGTCCGTGACGACGGCAAAATCGTCATCGTAGTTGATGACCGCCCATGCGGTTTTCGTCATGGGATCGACGCCGTACGTGCCCAGTTCATAGCCAGGCATCCAGGCCCCCTTGACGAATTTTTTTGCGCCGCCGAAATTCTTGTCCACGGCTTTGATCCATTTGCCGTCAACATCTTTTGTGGCAAGGCGGAAGCCGCCGTTTCCGAGGTGCAAACCGGCGAATCTCTCGTCGCTATAGGTCATTGAGAGCGTGTAAACATCGCTTTCCTTACTTTCGGCAGAATTGGGCAAAAGGCCTATGAGGTCGAGGCCGCGGTTTGGATCATCCCAGAAGCTCAGGTTGTCGGCCATGCCCCAGAGACTGAGGACATTGCTCGCGACGTTATCCTGCGCCGGGGAACCGGACCAGCCGGTATTTACGGTTTTTGTCAGGGGGCGGCTGAGGTAGTCGGTTTCCGTGTTCCCGTTCGTTCC
>JAXIPA010000035.1:0-7352 GCA_045403145.1 Nitrospirota bacterium
CCGTATCCACAGAAAGATATTCATGACCTTCGACAGCAGACAAATCGGGCGGCACGCGACGCGGGACGTTCTTGCGTTGACCCTCCTGATTACCGTCTTTTTTTTGTTCATGCTCGGGAACCGCGCCCTGTCCGTGCCCGACGAGGGACGGTACATCGAGATCCCCCGGGAAATGGTCGTGACCGGTGATTACCTCACCCCGCGGCTGAACGGCGTCAAGTACTTTGAAAAGCCGGTCCTGTTCTACTGGCTTGAAGCCTTGTCCATCAAACTCTTCGGGTTGAACGAATTCACGCTCCGGCTCTGGCCCGCTCTCTTTGCGCTCTTTGGCTGCCTTGCCGTCCATGCCGCGGGTACGCGCCTCTTCGGCCGCAGGAGCGGCCTGATTGCCGCCGTGGTGCTGGCCTCCAGCCTCCTGTATTACGGCATGAGCCGGACGGTCATTCTCGACATGCCGGTCTCGGTCCTGCTCACCGCGGCGCTCCTCTCCTTTCTCGTCGGCGTGCATGAGGCGCCGGGCATGAGACGAAGACTGTATCTCTGGGGCTTTTACGCTTTTTCCGCGCTCGCGGTTCTGACCAAGGGGCTGATCGGAATCCTGATCCCGGGCATGGTCATCGGCGCATGGATCATCCTGCTGGGTGAATGGCGCGTGCTCAAAACCATGTACCTCCCTTCGGGCCTGGCCCTGTTCCTGCTCATCGCAGCGCCGTGGCATGTCCTGGTCTCCCGGGCCAACCCCGAATTTTTCCAATTTTATTTTATTCAGGAGCACTTCCTGCGCTACCTCACCACAATGCACAGCCGGTATCGGCCGGCCTGGTACTTCGTTCCGATCGTGCTCCTGGGCCTGTTCCCCTGGAGCGCCTTTCTGCTCCAGGCAATAAAACACAACCTCCCCGCCTCCTGGAAGGAACGGCACGAACACCGTGATGCGCTCTTTCTTCTGCTCTGGGCCGGACTGGTTTTTCTCTTTTTCTCCGCCTCCAGCTCGAAGCTGGCGCCCTATATCCTGCCGGTGTTCCCACCCCTGGCGCTGTTGATCGGCCGCTACCTTTCTGCGGCCTGGGACAGCCGGGACTTTTCCGGCGTCCGGGTGGGTTACCATCTCTTCCTGGCAGCGGCGCTGCTGCTGGCGGGAGCCGCCCTTGCCGTGCCGTACTATATACCGGCGGATGATGCGCAAGCCCTCGGCCTGTACCGGTACGCCTTCGCGTTCACTCTCGCTGCAGGTGCGGTGGCAGCGTGGATGCTGGCGCAATACCGCGGCTTTCAGCAGGCGTTCATTGCCGTGGTAGTCACCTCCGTCCTGTTTTTGGTCCAGTTGAATGCAGCCGCGCCCGGCGTTGACACCAAGTCGGTAAAAAGCCTGTCCGCAGCACTCAAGCCGATGCTGAAGCCCGGTGATGAAGTGGCCGCCTACAAGGAATATTATCAGGACCTGCCCGTGTACCTGGAGCGCCGCATCGCGGTAGTTGACTGGAAGGGCGAACTCGATTTCGGCACGACCGTGGAAGACGCAGGGGGTTGGATATATAACGGAGCAGTGTTTTGGAAGCGCTGGCAGGGCCCGTCAACGATGTACGCGGTGATGGAGCTCGAGGAATATGAAAACCTGCGCAAGGACCCGAATCTCAGGCTGTTCCCGATCGCCCGGACCCGGAGAAACATACTGCTGTCGAATCAAGAGGTAAAATCATGACCTATCTTCCCCTGATCCTGCTGGGCGTACTGCTGAATGCCGCTGCCCAGCTGTTTTTAAAGGAAGGCATGCGCCGGATCGGTCACTTCGAGTTCGTATGGGCCAACCTGTTCCCAATCTCGCTCCAGGTGGCGGGGAACGTGTTCGTCCTCGCAGGACTATTCTGCTATGTTGTGAGCGTCGCGGTATGGCTTCTGGTCCTGTCCCGCGTCGAGGTGAGCTTTGCCTATCCCCTGCTCTCCGTGGGATACATCGTGAACGCCGTGGCAGGATATTATCTGTTCCAGGAGAACCTTTCGCTTACGCGCATCACGGGGATCCTGATCATCTGCGTGGGTGTGTATTTTGTGACGAAAAGCTGAGAAACCGATAAAATTCTTTCACCGCAGAGCACGCGGAGGACGCTGAGAAAGAAATACAGGATTTTCGATTCAAGATTCAAAAAACTCTGCGATCTCTGCGTTCTCTGCGGTAAATTTCATTTTTTTGACGATAGCGAGAGTTGATGTATAAAGAGGGTAACAATGTCTAACGAAGAATTTCTCCCCTTCTCCCGGCCGTCCATCAGTGACGCGGCCATCGACGAAGTGGTGGCCTGCCTCAAGTCCGGCTGGATCACCACCGGCCCGCGGGTCAAACGGTTCGAGGACGACCTGAAGGCCTACCTGGGCGCGCCTCACGCGCTGGCGCTCACCTCCGCGACAGCAGGCCTGCACCTGGCGCTCACGGCCCTGGAGCTCAAGCCCGGCGACGAAGTGATCACCACACCCATGACCTTCGCGGCCACGCTGAACACCATCGTCCTTTCAGGCGGGAAACCCGTGCTCGTGGATGTCGAGCCCGGGACCTACAACATGGATGTGACGAAGATCGAGAAAGCGGTGACCCCGCGCACGCGCGCCATCATGCCGGTTCACTTCGCCGGCCTTCCCGTTGATCTCGACCCGCTCTACGATATCGCGAAGCGGCGCAACCTGCGGGTCATCGAGGACGCTGCCCACGCCATCGGCACTGAGTACAAGGGAAAACGCATCGGCGGGATCGGCGATATCCAGGTCTTCAGCTTCCACCCGAACAAGAACATGACCACCGGCGAAGGCGGGTGCGTTTCGACCCGGGACGAGAAGCTCGCCTCCGATGTGGCCCTGCTCCGTTTCCACGGCATGGACCGCGAGGCGTGGAACCGGTTCGGTAAAAAAGGAAGTCAGCACTACGAGATCATAGCACCGGGATACAAGTACAATATGACGGATATCCAGGCTGCCCTCGGGTTGCATCAATTAAAGCAGCTCGACGGGTTCATCAGGCGGAGGACCGAGATCGCGCTCCGGTACCACGAACTCCTGAAGGACTGGCCGCAGTGGACCCTGACGACTACGCCGGCCTACCCGCACCTCCATGCCTGGCATCTCTACACGCCGCTCATCAACCCGGACGCGGCAAGGATGGACCGCGACGCCTTCATGCAGGGGATGAAGGAACGCAACATCGGCACCGGCCTGCATTACCGCGCCGTGCACCTCTACCCCTATTACCGCGAAAACTTCGGCTTCAAACACGGAGATTTTCCGAATGCCGAGACCATCTCCGACCGTATCGTGAGCCTGCCGCTCTTCCCGGCCATGACCGATGCGGACCAGGACCGGGTGGTCGCGGCCATGGCGGATCTGTTCGGAAGGAAGCGACCATGACAAGGCCTGATGTGAGCGTGGTAATCCCGGTTTACAACGAACAGGAAAATCTCGAGGCGCTCTTCACGCGCCTGATGTCCGTGATGGACAAGGCCGGCAAACCCTTCGAGGTGCTGTTCACGAACGACGGGAGCCGCGACCGCTCCGGCGCCATGCTCAGGACTTTCCATGACCGCCGTCCGAATGAGGTGCGCGTCATCGACTTCAACGGCAACTTCGGCCAGCATATGGCCATCATGGCCGCGTTCGAACGGGCGAGGGGAGAGGTGATCGTGACCCTCGACGCCGATCTCCAAAACCCGCCCGAAGAGATCCCCAAACTGCTGGCTGCCATCGAGGCCGGACATGACGTGGTCGGCGGCTTTCGCAAAAACCGGAAGGACTCCTTCTTCAGGAAATATGCCTCCAGGATAATAAACGGCATCCGGGCAAACATCACCAATATCCGCATGCGGGACCAGGGTTGCATGCTCCGGGCCTACCGGAAAAACATCATTGAAAGCATCGTCGCGAGCGGCGAAACCTCGACCTTCATCCCGGCCCTCGCCTACAGCTTCGCCGCCAATCCGACCGAGATTGAGGTCGAGCACGCGGCCCGCACTGCAGGAGAATCCAAATACCGGCTCTACGACCTGATACGCCTGAACTTCGATCTTATGACGGGGTTCTCCATCGTGCCGCTCCAGGTGTTCACCCTCTTCGGCATGGTCGTGTCATTCCTCTCCATACTCTTCGTTATTTACCTGTTCATCCGGCGCATCGTTGTCGGCCCCGAGGCGGAGGGCGTGTTTACCCTCTTTGCAATCCTTTATTTTCTCGTGGGCATCGGCATCATGGGCCTGGGCATCATAGGCGAATATATCGGCCGAATCTATAAGGAAGTGAGGAAGAGACCCCGGTTCGTGATCCGCGAGGTCTACGAAAAAATCGATGAGTAAACCTGCCATTCTTGTATTTGCATACCACAATGTGGGCTATGAATGTCTCGACGCTCTGATCCAGAACGACGAGTACATCCTCGCCGTCATCACCCACAAGGACAATCCTGACGAGGAGATCTGGTTCCGTTCCGTGGCGAAGCTGGCAAAGAAGTACGACATCCCCGTGCATACGCCCGAATCGGTGAATACGCCGGATTGGACGGAACGAATACGGTCCTGGGGGCCGGAGCTCATCTTCTCGTTCTACTACCGCAACATGATCAGCGAGGATATCCTGGGCATCCCCCGCCTCGGCGCGTTCAACATGCACGGCTCGCTCCTGCCGAAGTACCGCGGCCGTGTACCGATCAACTGGGCCGTGTTGCATGGCGAGAAAGAAACCGGCGTGACGCTCCATCATATGGTCAAAAGCGCGGACGCCGGCGACATTGTGGACCAGGAACCCGTGCCGATCGGCCCCGAGGACACGGCCAGGGACGTGTTTGACAAGTGCGTCAAGGCTGCACGCGTGGTGCTCAAACGTCAGATCGATGCTTTGACGCAGGGGACCGCGCCCCGGCGCAAGCAGGACGAATCGCAGGCCACTTACTTCGGCGGAAGAACGCCGGAGGACGGCCGCATTGACTGGAAGGCAACCGCACAAACGATCTACAATCTGGTCCGCGCAGTCACCCAGCCCTATCCCGGGGCTTTCACGGATGTTGACGGGAAAAAGCTCTTCATCTGGTGGGCAAAGCCCGTTCCCGGCCCGGGCGGAACGCCCGGACAGATCGTTTCAACCGATCCCCTGATCGTCGCGACCGGCTCGGGGAACCTCGAGCTCATCAACTGGGAATGGGAAGACGAGGAAGAGGAACGGGGACTGATTATCGGGCAAGTGCTGGGCGGATAATATTTCATACGTCATTCCCGAAGGTTCAATCGGGAATCCGGTTTTAAACACAGAGAATGGAAACCATATCCCCGATAGATGCTTCGGGGATGACAAAAGAACTGGAGCACATCATGAGTCTCAAAATCCTGATCCTCGGCGTGAACGGCTTCATCGGCAGCAGCCTGACCGAACATATCCTGCAGCACAAGGACTGGGAAGTCTACGGCATGGACATGGCCTGCGACAAGCTCGACCCGTGTCTGCAGCATGAGCGCTTCCGTTTCGTCGAGGGCGACATCACCATCAACAAAGAATGGATCGAATACCACGTCCGGAAGTGCGACGTGGTGATTCCCCTCGTGGCCATCGCCACGCCCGCGACCTACGTTACGGACCCCCTGCGGGTCTTCGAACTGGACTTCGAGGCAAACCTCGATGTCGTCAGGAAGTGCGTCCGGTACAAAAAGCGGGTGCTCTTTCCGTCGACGTCCGAGGTCTACGGCATGTGCACGGACGGGGAGTTCGACGAAGAAACCTCGAACCTCGTGCTCGGCCCCATCAACAAGCAGCGCTGGATCTACTCCTGCTCCAAACAGCTCATGGACCGCGTCATCCACGCCTACGGCATGCAACAGGGCCTCCAGTACACGCTCTTCCGTCCCTTCAACTGGATCGGGCCGAAACTCGATAATATTCTCGAGCCCAAGGAAGGCAGCTCGCGGGTGCTCACTCAGTTCATCGGCAACATCCTGCGCGGCAAGGACATCCAACTCGTGGACGGCGGCGCCCAGCGCCGGAGCTTCACCTATATTGACGACGGCGTCGACGCACTGATCCGCATTATTGAGAACAGGAACAAGGCCGCAGACGGCCGCATCTTCAACATCGGCAACCCGTCGAACGACATGTCGGTCCGGGAACTGGCGGAGACGCTCATCTCGCTCATCAAGACCTATCCCAAATTCGCAAACCTCGCCGACAGCGTCAAACTCGTCACGGTCAAGTCCGGCGACTATTACGGTGAAGGATACCAGGACATCCTGACCCGTGTGCCGTCCATAGCGAATGCGGAAAAGCACCTCGGCTGGAAACCGACGACGGACTTCAAGACCGCGCTTCGGAAGACCCTGGACTACCATTTGGGACGCCCGTCGCAAGAGCTGGACGTATAAGCCCAAAAAATGAAATAGATGGTATTTTTCTTTTGTCATCCCCGAGTGCCTCTATCAGGGATCTGGTTCCTTTTAATAAACCGTATTCCCGATTAATTCCTCGGGAATGACAAGATTGGATGCTCAGTTCCATTACTCATGTCTTCCCCCCTTCTCTCCATTAAAGTAGACGTCGACACCGAGCGCGGCACGCGCATCGGCGTGCCCGAACTCATCGCCCTCTTCGATGAGTTCGATATCAAGGCTACCTTCCTCTTCTCCCTCGGCCCGGACAATACGGGCCGCGCGATCAAACGCATTTTCCGACCGGGTTTCCTGACCAAGGTGAGCCGGACCAGCGTCGTTTCCACCTACGGCATTCGCACGCTCCTGAACGGCGTTCTCCTGCCCGGCCCGCACATCGGCCGCCGCGACGAAGGCGTCATGCGTCTGGCGCGCGACAGGGGGCATGAGGCAGGCATCCACTGTTACGACCATATACGGTGGCAGGACGGGCTCATGAAGATGGGCCGGGACGAAGTGTACCGGGAATTCGGCAAGGCCCGCGCCGAATTCGAGCGGATCTTCGGCGAACCGGCCGGGACCGCCGGCTCGGCGGGATGGCAGGCAAACGGCTTCAGTCTCGCCGCCTACGACGATGCGCGCCTGCTCTACGCCAGCGATACCCGCGGGACACACCCTTTTTTCCCCCGCGCGGATGGCGCGGTCTTCAGGACCCTGCAGGTGCCGACCACGCTCCCCACGCTCGACGAATTGCTCGGGCGGCCGGAATACCCCGAGGAACGGATCGTGGATCATTACCAATCGCTCCTGCGGCCGGGCACGCCAAACGTTCTTACGGTCCACGCCGAACTCGAAGGCATGAAAAAAATCGGACTCTTCCGCTTGTTCCTCAAAACCGTCCAGGAACAGCGCATCCGGACTGTAAGGCTCGACGACCTGGCACGCGGTCTTCTGCAAAACACGGCATTG
>JAXIPA010000122.1:0-5521 GCA_045403145.1 Nitrospirota bacterium
GCGGTATGGGCGGAGGCGGCGGTATGGGCAGCGGCGGGATGGGCGGTGGCGGAGGCATGATGTGCCAGGACGGATTCGTCGGCGGCCTCTTCTGGGACGGCAGGGCAACAGGCTGGACTCTGGGAGACCCGCTTGCGGAACAGGCCCAAGGGCCGTTCCTGAACCCGCTCGAAATGAATAATCCGAATCCGAAGCTCGTCTGCATCAAGGTCCGCGAATCGTCCTATGCTGAACTTTTTGAAGATGTCTGGGGGCCGAAATCCCTCGACTGCGTTAAAGACGTTGAGGGGACTTATGAGCGCATCGCCCGCTCCATAGCGGCCTACGAGCGTTCGGCTGACGTGAACCCCTTCAGCTCCAAGTTCGATGTCTTCTGGAGGAACTCGGAAGGAAAGATGCCGCCGGTCTACGCCATCAACATGATGAACTGGACCAGATTCAGGGGGCGTGGTCTGGATGATATGGAACTCAAAGGGCTGATGGTCTTTAACACGAAGGGGAAATGCTCAACGTGCCACATCCTTCAACCCATGCACGGGAGCGTATATCCGCTCTTTACCGATTTCCAGTATCACAACCTCGGCATCCCGAAGAACCCGGAAAACCCCTTCTACAGCATGCCGAGGCCATGGAACCCCGGCGGTGAGAACTGGGCGGACCCCGGTCTCGGCGGGTTCCTGGAAAAGACGGCCGGGATGACGGACAGCATGGAGTTCAATAGGGACTATGTTCAGTATGCAGCGGAGAACTACGGAAAGCACAAGACCCCTACGCTTCGGAACGTGGACAAGCGGCCCTATCCCGAATTCGTGAAGGCCTTCGGCCACAACGGGTATTTCAAGAGCATCATGGAGATCGTCCACTTCTACAACTGTAGGAATGTACCGTACGCACCACAGTGCTCCATGCTGCCTCCTTTCCCCGAGCCCGAAGTCTCGGAGAACGTAAACACCGCGGACATGGGTAACCTCGGTCTGACGCAGCAGGAAGGAATGGCACTGATCGCGTTCTTAAAGACCCTCACCGACGGCTTTGCACCATAGTTTGTCAGTGGAAGCGAAAGGAAAAACATTAACGGAGAGCTTACCCTGCTCTCCTTTTTTTATTTCCGCCGCGCACATGCGTGGAGGGTTTCAAAAGGAAAGGGGAAACATGTAACTTTTTTGTCTGGCGGACTACGAATCTATTGGCTTGATTTTTCAGGGTTATTGTGTTATTTTGCAAGCGTTGCATGAGGACTGTGCAGAAAGGTAACGTGAGCGGGTTGCGGGGGGATTGGTCATGACGAGAGATGTCTGGTTCTTCCTGTTCTTCCTCGGAGCCCTGCTGTTCGGCTGGCCTCTGATAAGCATCTTCAAGTCGGGTTTGGCCACCTACCTCTTTGTCATCTGGATTGTCTTCATCGCGCTTATCCTGATTGCCTCGCTATTTTCTGAACGAGAGGACGGCGGAGGATAATTGTTTTCTCCCTGGCTGTTATTTTTCATCATACTGTCCTACCTTGTGCTCCTCTTTTCCGTCGCCTACTTTGCGGAACGGAAGGAACTGCAGGGGCGGAGCCTCGTCTCGAACCCGTACATCTATTCGCTTTCCCTGGCGGTGTACTGTACGTCCTGGACCTTCTACGGCAGCGTGGGCAAGGCGGCGAACGCGGGCTTGAGTTTCCTCACGATCTACATCGGCCCCACGCTCATGGCTGCGCTCTGGTGGGTCGTGCTCCGGAAGATCGTCCATATCTCCAAGGAAAACCGGATCACCACAATCTCCGACTTCATTTCGTCGCGCTACGGCAAGTCCCTGGGCCTTTCGGTCCTCGTCACGCTCGTGGCCGTCATCGGCATCACCCCCTACCTGGGCCTGCAGCTCAAGGCAATCATGACGTCGTTTTCCCTCCTCTCAGGCAGGCCCGAGGGGAGCCACATCACCGGCCTGCTCATCTCGTTCCTCCTCGGCGTGTTCGCCGTGATCTTCGGCGCGCGAAGGCTCGACGCCTCGGAGCGCCACGGAGGCCTGGTCTTTGCCGTCGCCTTTGAATCAGCCATCAAGCTGGTGGCCTTCCTTCTCGTGGGGATATTCGTGACCTACGGCCTGTTCGACGGCTTCGGCGACATCTTCGGCAGGATCAAGACCGGGCCCTACGCCTCCCTCATGCGGATCGGCGCCGACTCGCCGGTGAGCTTCATGGAATGGACGTCGCTCACGTTTCTGTCCATGATGGCCATCCTGTTCCTGCCCCGGCAGTTCCACGTTGCCGTTGTGGAGAATTCCTCCGTCGAACACATCAGAAAGGCCATGTGGCTCTTTCCACTCTACCTCTTACTGATCAACATCTTCGTGCTGCCCATCGCCTACGGCGGCCTGCTTCTGGGAGAGGTCCAGTCCGGCGCCGATTATTTCGTGCTCAGCATCCCGATGCACTACGGACAGCAGCTCCTCGCGCTCATCGTGTTCGTGGGCGGCTTCTCGGCGGCCACGGCCATGATCATCGTGGAGTCCGTGGCCCTTTCCACCATGGTGATGAACAGCTTCGTCATGCCCACGCTGTGGGACCTCTCCGCCATCAAAAATTTCCACGCCGTGGTCCTGAACATCAAACGGCTCGTCATCCTGGGGTGCGTGTTCCTGGGCTACACCTTTGCCGTCTACATCGGCGAATTCTACAGCCTCGTGGACATCGGGCTCAAATCCTTCGAGGCCGTCACCATCTTCGCGCCCTCCATCCTGCTCGGCCTCTACTGGAAGGGCGGCAACAAGAAGGGCGCGGCCGCCGGCATCCTGGTCGGCTTCAGCGTCTGGATCTACACCCTGCTCATCCCGGCACTCATGCGCGCGGGCATCATCGAGACGGGCGGCATCATGGCGGCGGTCTTCAACTCAACGCTCCTGAACCCCACGGCGCTCTTCGGGCTCGAAGGCCTCGATCGCTGGAGCCATTCGCTGTTCTGGGGCCTGCTCCTCAACATCGTTTTTTATGTCGGGGTCTCGATCTTCACCCGGCAGTCGGACGCGGAAACCCATCAGGCCATCGTGTTCGTGGATTCTTTTTCTCCGCTGCCGTTTGCATCGGCGCATCAGCCCGCGAATATCGCCGAGATCGAGGACATCCTCGGCCAGTACATCGGCCCCTCCGAGGCGCGCGACACTGTTGACGGTTTTCTCAAAAAGAACGGCCTGGACCGGCGGCACGTCTCCCGAGACGGGCTCGTGAAGCTCAGGCAGGAGGCGGAGCGGGCCCTTTCGGGCGCTTTGGGCCCCTCTATCAGCTCCCTGGTGTTCCAGGACAAAATGCTTCTGACGCATGAAGAGGCGGTCCGCGTCTCGAATTCCATCCAGCAGATCTCGCGGAACCTCCGGCTGTCGCGCCAGGAACTTGCCGAGGCGAACCGGCAGCTTGCCATGCTCAAGGAGTTCAGCGAAAACATCATTGAGAGCCTTCCCCTCGGCGTGGCCACCCTGGATGAGTCGTTACAGGTCACATATTGGAACAGCGGCATGGAGATGATCACGGGCGTGGAGAAATCCGACGCCCTCGACACGGACGCCTCGGACCTGCTCACGTGCCTGGAACCGAGGCTGTTCACCCCCGATGTCCGCGAGGGGGAGATCACCTGCAGGCGCAACTTCGACCCCCAGATCATCCTCAAGGGTTACGTGAGCCGTCTCACCGGCGCACGGAAAGGCTACGTGATCGTGCTCGAGGACATCACGGAGAAAAAGAAGATCGAGGAAGAGCTGTTTCGCGCGACGAAGCATGCCAGCGTGGGCAGGCTCGCGGCAGGCGTGGCCCACGAGATCGGGAACCCGCTCGCTTCAATATCGTCCCTGGTGCAGGAGCTCCAGACCGAGGAACTGTCGCCGTTCACGAAGGAATCGCTCACCACTATCAACCAGCACGTGCACCGCATTGCGCGGATCGTCCGCAACCTCGGAGATTTCGCGCGGCTCTACCCGCGCCAGAAGACGCCGACGGACCTCCGGGACATCCTGGAAAACACGCTCAACCTCATCCGGTACGACAAAAATTTCAGGAAGATCGAGATCCGCACCGACGTCCAGGACACCCCGAAGCTCAAGATCGACCCGGACCAGATCCAGCAGGTGTTCTTGAACCTGATCCTGAACGCCCGGGACGCCATGCCCGACGGCGGCAACCTCGACATTTCGGTGAAGCAGGACGACGGCCACGTGCTGATGCTCTTTGCGGACACGGGACGGGGCATCGACGCCGACGTGAGGGACAAGGTCTTCGATCCCTTTTTCAGCACCAAGGGGCCGACAAAGGGCACGGGCCTGGGCCTTTCCATCTGCTACAGCATCATCAAGGACCACGGCGGCACGATCGAGATCGATTCCGAGAAGGACAAAGGGACGCGGTTTACGATTAAAATACCGGTAGAGACATAGAGCTTTGTCCGCAGATTTCGCAGATTGAGAAACGAGATGAAAGATTAAGGAGGTCAGCTATGAGTAACACGATGAGCAAACAGGAAGCAAAGCGGCTTGTAGATATGATGCCGGATAATGCGACCTGGGATGATCTCATTCACGAGATCTATGTGCGCGAAGTGATCGAACGGGGGTTGGAGGACAGCAACGCCGGGCGCACCAGCGATGTGCGGGAAGTACGCGCAAAATATGGACTCCCGAAATGAAAGTTCACTGGACGGATACCGCGCAGGCCCATCTTGACGGCATCTATCGGTATATTGCGCAGGACTCGCCCCGGTACGCAGAACGGACGGTGGACCGTCTTACCAGACGGTCTCAACAAATAGCCGAACAACCTCTTTCCGGCAGATATTACGCAGATTGAAGACAAGATGAAAGATCGATAAGGCTGTAAAGCAGATCAACTGGTTTTTGAGTCATTCCGGCTTGCCCGGAATCGTCTCTATGCGCTATGTGGCGATACGTCGCTATGGTGAGTGGGTAGTAAGCTGATAGGCTTTGTGCGGCTAAGACGTGGTCTTCGATGTCTTTTTCGGGGAGTGCGCGGAAAAACAGCAGAGGCTTCGACGGTGTCAAGGATAGCGGCAAGATTATGGACGAGAACAAACAGAAGGCACTAAAAAAATCGACGTGTCCTCGATCTTGTTGCCGCTAATGATTTATTGTCACGCCTTAAGAAAATTGAAAAAAATACGAACGGCATGATGGTTCAAAAAAGGGTCAAAAAAGAAATACGAGAACTTCATGAGTGTATTCCCGGCCTTAATAAACGAGCGTGCGAATTAATACAAACCGCCTTGCATTCAAAGATATTGGAGCTGGAGAGAAAAGCTCAACCATGCGTTTGTGGAGGTCGTATGGTAATCCGTGAAAACCAGAAAGGTTTTTTCTGGGGTTGCGATACCTTTCCGCAATGTTTTAAACGGAAAAGACTAGTACACTGTAAACTTAATTATTAACAGTCTCATAGAATCTGCTCAATTTATTTCGAGCATCGTTCTTTGTAAAATTCCAAGTTATGCCTGCTTTGAGACGGTTGCGCTGTCTTGTCCAGCTGATTACTTGTGCGGCT
>JAXIPA010000126.1:0-2792 GCA_045403145.1 Nitrospirota bacterium
GAATCAAAGGCGGCGTGAGCCCGCTCACGTCAACAGTGTAACTCCCATTGCTGTTGATCGCTGCCGTCTTTTCCTGCGCCGGCACGGAAGAATCCTTCACGGAAACAGCGCCGTTAGCCGTCGTGTCCAGTGATGCGACACTGAATACCGTTGACTTGGATGCATTGGACGCTGCCGGCGAGCTCGGCGAACCGGACGAACCGCAGCCGGTGATCACCAAGCTCATCATCACTGCACATACCGCGAGAAGGGTGAAAATGTTTTTCCTCATTTAAATCTCCTTTTTGAAATTGGGCCTGTGTGCCTTTCGGGCACGGTTGCTGCACATGTCTGAATACGTTGTTTTAATCATGTGCTCTGTTTTTTTATCACGCTGTCAGATAACATCGTTCGTGAACCGTTCATGATGGTGTTCTTGCGAGACCGGGTTGTCCGCGCGTCCAAGCGGCCGGCAAGGGCCGGTGGGCTCAAACTCGTGAAGCAACCATCCGTGTTCCGTTCCATGGTCGGCATCACCTCCTTAGCTCGTTTGGATCCGCGAGCGATTTGAAAATAAAAAAAGCCGGGGCCATAATATCGGAAGATATTTCGGCAACCCGGCTGTCTCGTGGAGATCCTGAGGTTTTCCGCCCCACCCTCACGGATGGTTGAGTATTGTCGTGTATCTTGTGTTATGTGGTACGAACTGCCGAAAAGGTCGCGCCCTTTATTGCGCGTGCTGGAAAAATAAAAAAAGCCGGATGCTTCAATATCGAGAGATATTTCGGCTGCCCGGCTGTCTCATGGAGACCCTGTAGGTTTTCCGCCCCACCCTCGCGGATGGTTTAGTATTATCGACTATCTGTAATTCTCTTGCGAGTTACAGCGTCAAAGTTGAAATTGTTTCAAATATCGTAACCTCTATTATGTAGCTTGTCGTGCAATAAAGTGCAATACAATGGAGTCACTTTTAACTCCGCGCATAACACAAGTCAAGAGAAATTTTTACCTCTTTCGTTTTTTTTAAATCGAGATTCCCTTGAACGATGCTATCTCAAATTCGATTCTGCTGATGGTATTGCATTCTTAATGCCAGATTCTGGATGATATAAAAACTGTTTACAAATAATGTGTTATATTTTCGAGGGAGAAAATTATTCAGCCGGAGTTGGTGGAAGCACCAGGTTCACCGGTAATATTGCCGGATGAACCATTGAAATCGGAGATCGAAGATTTTTACGAACAGCACATCTGAACCCGGAGAAAGTCCAGCCCTCCCTTATTCATGATATACTTAAAACAAAATGCCACCGGCATCGCCGGTGTTCTTTTCTTATATCACCCCAATACATGCCCGCAACGAGCGACACCCCGCAGAGATGGGGCAGACTGCGGGTACATCACGGGGCATGAACAATCTTTTTTTTAATATCTTGCAGAATCTTTGCACTTTCCTATAAAAGTAGTCCTGCTGTTTGTTTTGAGGAATCGGGGATTCGAATCAAGAATATTAAGGAGGTAGTTTGCTATGAATCAGCAAAAGGGGTTTTTCTCTCGGGGAGTTTTGGTTGTACTGTGGCTCATGTTGGTTTTGATAATGCCGGTCACCGGCCATGCGGCGACATTCACGGTCAACAGCACAGTTGATGCGCCGGATGCCGCCATAAACGGTATCTGCCAGACTGCGGCCGGGGTCTGCAGTTTGCGCGCCGCCGTGCAGGAAGCGAATGCCTCCGTCGGTGTAGCTGACACGATTAACCTTCCCGCAGGAACGTTTACCCTTACCGTGGCGGGGGCGGGTGAAGATGCGGCTGCGACAGGCGACCTCGATATCGGGGACGGCGTCGGAGCAAGTTCGCTCACCATCACCGGCCAGGGTCAAACTTTGACCATTATTGACGGCAATAATGCAGATCGCGTGTTTGAGACCATTATAAACGGAACGTCGCTCACCATCAGTCTCGTGACCATGCGTAATGGAAACTCCCTGGCTTTGGCCGGCGGCTGTATCCTGGTAGGCGGCAATACCTCCCTTGCCCTTACGAATGCGGTTGTAACGGGTTGCACCGCTGCTCAGGGCGGAGGCGGAATAGACAACAGCGGCTCGCTCACCATGAATGTCGTGGCGGCAACCAACAATACGGCTCAAGGCATCAATAACGGCGCCGCCGGCACAATCATATGGACGGACGGCGAGGTGAGCGGAGCCACTGACCGCGGGATCAACAACAGCGGCACGATGACGCTTACGAACGTTACGCTCAGCGGAAACACCACTGCAGGCAATGGTGGGGGAATTGACAACGGCGGCACCGTCACTCTCCAAAATGTCACGATAAGCAACAACACCTCCACAACGCCGCTGAACATCGGCGGACTCCGAAACGATGGAACAGCGAGCCTGAGAAATACGATCATCTCGGGTAACTTACCCGCCAACTGCGGGGGCGCAGTGGCACTAACGTCATTAGGTAACAACATCGATAACGGCAATACCTGCCTCTTCACCGGCCCAGGCGACCTGCCCAATACCGATCCTCTGCTCGGCGCGCTCGCTCTGAACGGCGGAGAGCTTCGAACCCATGCCACGTCTACCATAGCCAGTCCCGCGATCGACACGGGCACGGCCACAGGTTGTCCGGCCACTGACGCGCGGGGTTTAGGTTTCGTACGGCCTGTGGACGGCAACCCGGTCTTTGGCGGCCCCGTAACGGCGGTTTGCGATATCGGCGCATTCGAGTTCAGGCCGCAGACAATTGTCGTGGCGCCCGCAAGCATCAATTTCGGCAGCGTGACCGTCGGGTTGACGTCGA
>JAXIPA010000213.1:0-3269 GCA_045403145.1 Nitrospirota bacterium
CGGCTGAAACAGGGCGGCAGCACCATCACGCAGCAGCTCACGAAGGTCGTGTTCCTCACGTCCGAGCGGAGCATCCAGCGCAAGATCAAGGAAGTGATCCTCGCGCGGAGGCTCGAGAAGGAACTCTCGAAGGATGAGATCCTCGAATTGTATTTAAACAAGATCTACTTCGGCCACGGCGCCTACGGGGTGCAGATGGCGTCCAAGACCTATTTCGGCAAGAACATCTGGGAGATCAACCAGGCAGAGGCCGCGCTCCTTGCGGGGCTTCCCAAGTCTCCCACGGCCTATTCTCCCTACAGCGACATCGACCTGACCAAACAGAGGCAGCGCCAGGTCCTGGAGCGCATGGTGGAGGAAGGCTACCTCAAGGAGGAGCAGAGCAAAAAACTCTACGATCAGCCGCTCAACCTCGAAAACCTGCGGCCCCAGGAGGAGATCGCGCCGCACCTCGTGGACTACATCCGCAAGTATGTCGAGAATAAGTACGGGCCTGACAAACTGTACCAGGGCGGTTTCAAGGTCTATACGACGATCGACTTCGACCTGCAGCGCGCGGCGGTCACGGCGCTTAAAGAAGGGCTTCGCGCGCTCGACAAGCGCCAGGGGTTCCGGGGCCGCATAGGATTCAAACAGCTCAAGTCCACACCCATCCAGTGGGATTCGCTCCACGTGATGGTGAAGCCCGGCGAGGGGTTCAATGCGCAGGTGCTCGCCGTGGCCGACAACGCAATTACGGTCAAAGGACGCGGCCTCACGGGCTACATCATGCAGGAAGACCTGGCCTGGGCGCTCAAAAAACCGAAGAAAAAGAAGGATGACCCGGAGGAGTTCAGGAAGCTGCAGGAACTTGTCCAGCCCGGGGACATCATCAAGGTCCGTCTCAGGGACTTCGACAGGAGGAAGCAGGTCGCATCGTTCCTCCTCGACCAGACGCCGCTCGTGGAGGGCGCCGTGGTCTCCATCGAACCCTATACCGGGTACGTGCGTGCCATGGTGGGCGGGTACGACTTCGTCGAAGGCGGGTTCAACCACGCCACCGAGGCCAAGCGCCAGCCCGGCTCGGCGTTCAAGCCGTTCATCTACGGCGCGGCGCTCGAGAACGGGTTTACGCCCGCCTCGATCCTGATGGACCTTCCCGTGATACACGACAAGAGCGAGTTCGATAAGAAGGGATGGAAGCCCGAGAACTACGACGAGCGGTTCCTGGGTCCCATGCGCCTCCGTACTGCGCTGGCGCTCTCGCGCAACGCCGTTACCGTGGGCCTGCTGGAAACGATCGGGCTTGAGAAGACGATCGATTTTGCGCGCAAGGCAGGCATCTCGAGCCAGATCAATTACGATTACACTACGGCCCTGGGTTCGTCTTCGGTGACGCCGCTGGAGCTCACGTCGGCATACGCGACCTTTGCCGCTCAGGGCGTGCGCACCGAACCCATCATGATCAAAAGCATCGTGGACGGCGCAGGAGTGCCGCTCGAGAGCTACGAGCCCCAGCCCGCGGAAGTCATCGACCGGACCACGGCCTTTCTGGTCACGAGCCTCCTGAAGAGCGTGGTTAGTGAAGGCACGGGCAGGGGCGCCCTGTCGCTCGGGAAGCCGGTCGCGGGCAAGACGGGCACGACGAACAACTATGTTGACGCCTGGTTCGTGGGCTTCACGCCGAGCATCGCGACGGGCGTCTGGGTGGGGTACGATAACGCCAAGGCGTCCCTCGGCGACAAGGAGACCGGCTCGCGCGCTTCGCTCCCGATCTGGCTGTCGGTCATGGCCAGGGCGCTCGCGGACAAGCCGGCCGAGGATTTCATGCCGACCGACGACATCGTGTTCGTGAAGATCGATCCCGATTCCGGTCTGTTGGCGCGTGAGGAGGCTTCGGACGCCTATCTCGATGTGTTCCGCCGCGGCACCGAGCCCGTGCAATACGCCGACGCCGTGAAGAAGATCAAGACGGACTTTTTCAGCATGGACCAGGGTGACGCGGTCGAAGCTCCGAAAAATAAAATCAATCCCGATGAGATTTCAGATTAATTAACCCTCCTAATGTGTCATCCCCGAACGCTTCTAACGGGGATACGGTTTTAAACACCAGATTCCCGATAAAACCTTCGGGAATGACAAGTGGAAGAAAAGGGACCAGCAGCATGGATTATAAGACAACATTGAATTTGCCGAAAACCGATTTTCCCATGAAGGCGAACCTCAAGGACCTCGAACCCCGGGTCATCGGGAAGTGGCAGCACGAAAAGGTCTATGACCAGCTCCAGAAACAGGCGGAGAACAGGCCGGCTTACATCCTGCACGACGGGCCGCCCTATGCGAACGGCCACATTCACATCGGCCACGCGCTGAACAAGATTCTGAAGGACATCATTGTCAAGTTCAAGTCCATGGAGGGGTTCAGGAGCCCCTACGTGCCGGGCTGGGACTGCCACGGCCTCCCCATTGAGCACCAGGTGCTGAAGAGCCTCGGTCCCAAAAAAGAGGGCATGAGCACGCATGAGATCCGCACTCTCTGCCGCGAATACGCCGCGAAGTTCATCGACATCCAGCGCGACGAGTTCAAGCGCCTCGGCGTGTTCGGGGACTGGGACAATCCCTACCTCACGATGAACTACGCCTATGAGGCAGCCATCGTGCGGCAACTCGGCGCGTTCGCGGGAAACGGCGGCGTCTATAAGGGGAAGAAGCCCGTGTACTGGTGCGGCTTCGATGAAACGGCGCTGGCCGAGGCGGAGGTGGAATATGCCGACCACGAATCTCCCTCCGTGTACGTAACGTTCGAGCTGCCCGAGGCCGGCAAGGCGCTCCCGTCGCTCGCCGGCAAAAAGACGGCGATCGCGATCTGGACCACCACGCCCTGGACGCTCGTTGCGAACCTGGCTGTCGCGCTCCATCCCGAGCTCGACTACGTTGCCGTCGAAGCCGGCGGACGCGTGCTCATCCTGGCCGAAGGACTCCTGAAGCAGTCCCTGGAGAAGTTCGGTATCAACGACCATCGGGTCATCGAAAGATTCAAAGGCAGGAGGCTCGAAGGGTTGAAGGCGCGCCACCCCTTCCTCTCGCGGGACTCCCTGGTCATCCTGGGCGACCACGTGACCCTGGAAGCGGGCACCGGCGCCGTGCATACCGCGCCCGGCCACGGACAGGAAGACTACGAGGCCGGCCTCCGCTACGGCCTCGACATCTTTGCGCCGGTGGACCAGAAGGGACGCTTCACGAAGGAGGCGGGCGAGTTCGCGGGCCAGCAGGTGTTCAAGGCGAATCAG
>JAXIPA010000128.1:0-11725 GCA_045403145.1 Nitrospirota bacterium
AGGCACCCTTTGGAGCAACTCTTGTTCCAGCCTGTCACGAAGCGCCTTGATTCGCGGGATTTCCATCTCCCTGTCTCCCGCGCTCATCTCTGCCGCCTTTGCCAGGCCCACGATGCCGGCAACATTCTCCGTGCCGGCCCGGCGGCCCGATTCCTGGTGGCCCCCGTAGATGAGAGGGTCCAGGGAAACGCCGTCCCTGACATACAGGGCGCCCACTCCTTTGGGCCCGTTGATCTTATGGGCCGAGATCGATACGAGGTCCGCCTTGAGCGTTTCCACGGTAAAGGGGACCTTGCAGAAGCTCTGCACGGCATCGGTATGAAAGAGTACGCCGCGGCCAACGGCCAGCGCCCCGATCTCGGCAACGGGATTGATCGTGCCTGTCTCGTTGTTCGCGTGCATGATGGAGATGAGGATGGTGCTTTCCCGAAGAGCGCCTGCCACCGCTTCCGGCCGGACCAGGCCGGTCGCGTCCGGCTTCACGTAGGTCACCTCAAAGCCTTCCTCTTTTAGGAATGCGCAGGTATTCAGCACGGCGGGATGTTCCACGGCCGAGGTGACGATATGGTTCCCCTTTTTCCGGAGGCCGCGGGCGACCCCCCGGATCGCCATGTTGTCCGCTTCCGTACCGGACCCCGTGAAGCAGACGGTATCCTTGTGAGAAGCCCCCAGCACGCGGGCGAGCGTTTCTCTCGCTTCTTCCAGGGCGTTCTTCGCTTCCCGTCCCAGGGAATAGATCGAAGACGGATTGCCGTATTTCCCCCGAAGATAGGGGAGCATGGCCTCGAGGACGCCGGGATCGAGCGGAGACGTTGCGTTATGATCCAGATAAATAGTCATTATGGTTTTGCATCCCCCGGCTGTTGCTGTCCTTTGCCTCTTCTCTCCTGCATCAGAGGAATCTCGGCAGTCTTTGTCAATCTCCTCTCAAAGGAGATCGTTTTTTCTTTTCCCGCCTCGGTATAAATGGCGGGCTTTCCGGAAAAGACAGCGCTGATCGTTATCGGTATCGTCCTCTTGCCTGATAAAATGCGCTCCACGAGAGACCCCAAAACAGGGGTGAGGTCCCGGTAATCGATTACTGCCGGGACGGTGATCTCCGTGTCGCCGTTCGGGATCAACTCGAAAGGTATGTCCGTACCTGTCAGAAATCTCTTCCCCTCGACATAAAGCTCATACGAGACGGATGCGTTTTTCAAGCCCGCGTCATTCGGATTATGCGCGGAAAATAGAAAGTTCACCACTGCCCGGCTTTGCGAGGTCTCGACCAGTTCGGCCCCCCGGTAAATGAACGTGGGCTTCTCGAACGGGGTAGCCGCAAATCTGGCGAAGGCGCACCCTGACAGGATGAGGAGGAATGCCATGGCGAACAGGCGGTTCATGTATTGCGCAGGCTGAAGCCCCCGATCAGGTCGAGGGCAGGCTCTGCGGCTGCCAGGGGATGGGAAACTCATATTCATAGAGCGGCCTCCGGCCGCAACCAAAAAAGTGTCATCCCCGAATGGTCTAATCGGGGATCTGGTTCTTACTTCAAATGCAAAACCTGGATTCCCGATAGAGGCATTCGGGAATGACGGTTTATGGTGGTTTATCAATACACAAAGATTCACGCGAACATGTCAAGTTTTGGGGAGAAATAGCATAATACACTCAGGAAGGCGGCCACTCATTCACACGAGCGCCTTGATCTCCGGCATTTTTTCCTCGGCGGCCTTCGTGCCTCGCTGGAGCAGCTCTTTCGCCCTGGAAAGGTCGTAGATCGGGATCCCTTTCACATTTACATTGACGAGCACATCGGCGAGCTTTTCCTCGATCCGGGCGTTCCGTGAAGCCCAAAGCGCCGACAGGTGAGCCGCGATCTTAATGATGCTGTCGAACTGCTCGGCTTCCAGTGAGTTGTAATTGACATTCACCGCGATGACCTTTTTTGCTCCCAGTTCCTCCCGGACGGTCCTGACCGGGATCTGGCTTATGACGCCGCCGTCGACCAGCATTCTCTTATTGATCACCGTGGGGGTGAAGACGATGGGCAGGCTGCAACTGGCCTGTACCGCCCTGGCAATCGAGCCTGTCGTGATGCTGACCTTCTCTCCGGTCCGGAGGTCGGTCGCAACGGCGGCAAAGGGGAAGAGAAGGGAAGAAAACTTTTTTACGGGCAGGATCGAGTCCATGAAACGATAGATGCCTTCGCTGGAAATGAGCCCCTGCCGGGGAACGGTAAATTTAAGGATGGCAGTCCACTTGGTATCGAGAAGGATCCGTTTGATTTCCATGAGGGGCATGCCTGCGCAATAGAGAGCGCCGATGATGCTGCCGGCGCTCGTACCCGCAATCGCATGAATGGGGATCCCCTCCAGCTCCAGGGTCTCCAGCACGGCGATGTGAGCGATGCCCCGTGCGGCACCGCCGGAAAGCGCCAGACCGATGGTCGAATTTGAGGGACCAGGCATGGTCTATCCCTTCAGGTTGAGGAAGGAAGACGACGAAGCTCTACTTATGGGAAAGCTTGTTTATCGTGCTCTTAATATGGGCGCCCATGTCTTCGAAGGCATAGAGGATGCAGAGATAGGTCGAAGAGGACTTGGGTGAGCATTCCCCGGTTACGAGCCGCTCTTCGTGGGCGGTCGCAAAGTCATTGGCCATGTGCTCCAGGGCATCGCTTTCAGCCAGAACAGTTTGCACGGTCGCCGGAGAACCGGTGACGGAGGCCTCTCCGGCTTTTTTCAGGATGTCCTTGGCCTTGGTGAACAGTTTTCCCGTTTCGTTGATTGCCTTGTCGCTGAACAGCAGGCCTTCTTTGATCCGGTCACGGCTGTGTTGTCCAATGCGCTTGACGGCTGTTGCGATTTTTTCGATATGTGCGGGGACGGTCAGAAGGGAACGGGCCTCATTGTTCGAGGAGGCCATCTTCGCAAGTATGGCGGTGAGGTTGTCTTCCTTTGCATGGATTTCGTTCGCGAGCTCCTCGGCCTGGTCGAGGGGCGCGAGTTTGTTTTTCAGGAAGGCGTCCTCGGTGAGTTCGAGCATGGACTGGGCTTTGTGCATCACCAGATAGATTTCCTTCTTCAGGTCTTTTACGGTCTGTTCCGCCATACGATGCGTGCTCCTTTCAGATTTCGCTGTGCAAGCAGATGGTCTTTTAGAAAAATTTCGGAAACTATAACAGAAAACCAGTGATATGACATTTCAATTTTTTTAATAGATATATTTTATTGTCTTATAGATTTTTCTTCCCCGGGCCCCGTACCCGGGTTCGCGCCCTATCATGACGCAAACCCTCATCTCCCTGAATATTGTAGCATATTTTACTTGCCGGCAGGGATTTGTTCTTGACTTACCCCGGAGGCGCTGGTATAACCTAAGCCATCATATTTGTCCCGCGCCGTGGAGCGAACATGCCATTTTTTGTCGGTGAAATCTTTGTCAGCGAGGTCTATAAAAAGCCGGTGCTCGACCAGACCGGCGAGGAAATCGGCAAGCTCACGGACATTGTGGTGACCATGGGCGAACCGTTTCCCGCGGTCGGCGCCATCACCGTGGCTTCCGCCAAGGACGCCTTTCTTGTCCCCTGGGACATGGTCAATCTCTTCAACCGGCGGGTCATATCCGTCAACGCCTGCAGCAAGGACCTCACGCCCTCCCCTCCGTCTCCCACGGATATCCTGATATGCCGCGATCTTCTCGATAAGCAGATCGTCGACATCAACGGGGCCAAACTCGTCCGCGTCAATGACCTCGAACTCGGCGACGTAAAGGGGAAATTGTGCCTGGTCGCGGCCGATATCGGCTTCCGGGGCCTTCTGCGCCGCCTCGGCGTCGAGCGGCGCGGAGAGAGGTTCTTTACGCTCTTCCAGGCGCGGCTGCCGCACAAACTCATATCCTGGCGCTATGTCCAGACCATCGAGCCGAAGCTGAACAGGCTTACCCTGACCGTCACCCGTCAGAAAGTCGCAAACATGCATCCCGCGGACCTCGCTGAAATCATCAGCGAGGTGTCGCAGAAGGAACGGACCGCCATCTTCGGCAGCCTTGACGTCGATACCGCCGCCGAGGCGCTCCACGAGCTCGAGCCGCGCGTACAGGTGGACATCATCGACGACATGTCCAAGGAGCGGGCGTCCGACATCCTTGAGCGCATGCCGCCCGACGAAGCGGCCGACGTGCTGGGTGACCTTCCGGAGGCCCAGGCCCAGGAACTCATCAACCTCATGGAAAAGGAAGAAGCCGAGGACGTTCAGGAACTCATGGAGCACGAGGAGGACACGGCGGGGGGGCTCATGACAACGGCATATCTGTCCTTCCCGCCGGACATGACCGTCGAAGACGCGATCAGGGAACTCCGGCTTGAGGCGCCGGACGTCGAAACCATCTACTACCTGTACATCCTGGACAGCGGCGAACGGCTCGTGGGCGTGCTGTCCCTCAAGCACCTGATCCTTGCCACTCCGCAGACGCTGCTGGCCGACATCATGACGACGCCGGTCAAGACGCTGCCGCTCGACGCGGGACAACAGGACGTGGCGGAATTCATATCGAAATACAATCTCCTCGCGGCGCCTGTCGTGGATGAACAAGCGGTCATGCACGGCATCGTGACCGTGGACGATGTGGTCGACTTCCTCCTGCCGCCGGCTTCGAGAAAGAAACGCAGAAAAATATAATGCCTCCGGCCCTGACGGGTCCGTCTGTCGTAAAATCGCCGCTTTTTAAGATCATGGGATTTTCGGAACATGAAACTTTTCGATCGTATGAAAAATATGAGGAACGTCCGTTTGATCGCGTTCCTCAGCGTTATCGGGCCGGGCGTGATCGCCGGGAATGCCGGCAACGACGCAGGCGGCATCGCGACCTACTCCATCGCTGGTGCGCGCGAAGGATACGGGCTTCTCTGGGCGCTTATTCTGAACACCGTCGCGCTGGCCGTGATTCAGGAGATGTCCGCACGCATGGGAGTGGTGACGGGCAAGGGGTTCGCAGACCTGGTGCGCGAGCAGTTCGGCGTCCGGCTGACGCTCGCGGTCATGGCGCTCTTCGTTTTCGCCAACCTCACGGTCACGATCGCGGAATTCGCCGGGATTGCGGCGAGCATGGAACTGTTCGGCGTGAACAAGTATGTCTCCCTGCCGGCGGCCGGGTTTCTGGTATGGTTCGCGGTGGTGAAGGGGAATTTCAAGCAGGTGGAGCGGTTCCTCCTGGCCATCAGCCTGATCTATCTCACCTACGTCGTCTCGGGCTTCATGGCAAATCCGCCGTGGCCGGAAGTGGCAAGGCAGATCGCGCTCCCTCGCATCAGGATGGACAAGGACTATATTCTGCTCTTTATCACGCTGGTAGGTACGACCATTACGCCTTACATGCAGTTCTATCTCCAGTCCGCCATGGTGGACAAGGGCGTCCGCATCGAAGAATACCGCTACGCCAGGTATGATGTCTATGCCGGCGCGTTCATGACCGGGTTCATTGCTTTTTTCATCATCCTGGCCACGGGCACAATCCTGCACCCGGCGGGAGTCGCCGTGGACTCGGCCGAAAACGCCGCACGGGCGCTCGAACCCCTGGCAGGAGGATTTGCGTCCCATCTGTTCGCCGTAGGGCTCCTGAATGCTTCTTTTCTTGCCGCGCTGGTCCTGCCCCTGGCCACGGCCTATGGGCTCTCCGAGGCCTTTGGATGGGAGTCGGGTATAAGCAAGACCTTCAAGGAGGCGCCCCAGTTTTTGGGGTTCTATACCGCCTTCATCGTGATCGGGGCGGGAGTCATCCTGATCCCTCGTCTCCCCCTCATCAAGATCATGTTCCTTTCCCAGACGATAAACGGCATTCTCCTGCCCATCGTGCTCATCATCATGCTCCGGCTGGTGAACGACGCGGAGATCATGGGGGAGTACGTCAACTCAAAGCGGATGAACATCATCACCTGGGCCACGGTCGCCATCCTCATTCTGCTTACACTCATGCTGCTGGTGACAAACATCCTTTCCTATATCGGGTCCGGCTAATTCCGCGGATGGGTTTTTTTGTAATCCAGCGGTCTTTCCTTCAAACCGTCCCTCCCCCAGATGCCCAGCCTGCTTTCCCGGGCAACGCGCTGCGCTTTTCTGAACCGTTCGACATACCTGCTGTTCGGCTGGATGGTGAACAATACCGCGTATCCGTCCTTCAGCATCAATTCGTTCACCAGCTCTCCGTCCGGGGTCCAGAGGTACGCGAGGAGCCTGTCGTACTTGTCGAACTGTACTATGTCCGTTTCCACGGACACGCGCCACCCTGATTCCTTCAGCAGCTTTCGTAAATGTTCATGCGCCTTGCGGCCCCACGGCTCCTGTCCCATTTCCGGCGCGTCGAAGCCGATGAGGCGCGTGCGATATTCCCTGCCATTCATCAGGATAGTTATGGTATCTCCGTCATTGACGGCGATCACGCGGGCTTCGGATAATTTCTGCGCCGCATGAGACTGTTCGCGGTCGAGCGGCAGGAAGAGGCTGGTCAGCAGAACAAGTGCGGCAAAGACACGATGGATTCGCATGGTAATTTCATTATAGGCGTATGTTTTTTGAAGTGTCAACGAAATTCACCTCTTTCCTTTTGGTACGGCTATCCGTCGATATTTATGGAGGTTTTTCCTGCTATAATGTACTTTAATGTCCAAAAAGGGGGATGGTGCATGAAAAAGAGACTGGCGATATCCGCTATTGTTCTGGTCCTCGGCGTTGCGGTTATGCTGTTTTACCGTTTCAGCAACACGCCGGAACAAGATGCGCTCGTGTTGTCGGGCACCGTTGAGGTAACCGAGGTGAACGTTGGATTCAAGGTCCCCGGCAGAATCCAGACCTTATTCACTGAAGAAGGCCGTTCCGTGAAAGCGGGCGACAAAATCGCGGTCCTCGACAACGCCGAGTTCGAAAGTCTCGTGAACCAGAACAGGGCGGCTGTCCGAAATGCCGAGGTCCAGTACGACAAGACGAAAAAAGATCACGAACGGTACGTTATGCTCTTCGGCAAGGGGGTCATTTCGCCCCAGCAGATGGACGCCGTGAAGAGCGCGCACGACATTGCAGAGTCGCAGTTGGCGCTGTCCCGCGCCGCGCTCAGGACGGCGGAGGTGCGCTTCCGGGATGCGGCGATCTTCGCTCCGCTCTCCGGCGTTGTGCTGAGAAAAAATGCGGAAGAGGGGGAGACCGTTGCCGCGGGCGTCCCTGTTGTTACGATCGGCGATCTGGACGGTCCCTGGATCAAAGTGTATGTGAAGGAAGATCAGCTGGGACTGGTCAAGCTGGGGCAAAAAGCGGAGGTCATGGTTGATTCATTCCCGAAGAAACGCTATGAAGGGACGGTAACGCTCATAGCATCCGAAGCCGAGTTCACGCCCAAGAACGTCCAGACCAGGGAGGAACGGGTCAAGCTCGTCTTCGGCGTCAAGGTGAGCGTGAAAAACGAGAATAATGAACTAAAGCCCGGCATGCCGGCGGATGTGAAGATACTTTTTAAATAAATTCAAAGTTCAGAGTTCAAAGTGAAGAGCAGAAAGTGCCGAGTGTAATCCCCTATGAATTCAACCGCTGCGGTAAAGACGACAAACCTTTCCAAGTCCTTCGGGGACAATGTCGCCGTTGATCGCCTGAATTTCGATATCCGCAAAGGCGAGCTCTACGGCCTCGTGGGACCCGACGGCGCCGGGAAAAGCACGACTCTGCGGCTCCTTACGGCCATATTGGACCCCACCTCAGGCGATGCCTGGGTTGCCGGCCATTCCATCCTGTCCGACGGCGAGCGGATCAAGGAAAAAATCGGGTACATGTCCCAGCGCTTCGGACTGTACGAGGAACTGACGGTGATGGAGAACATTATTTTTTACGCCGACTTGTTCGAAGTACCGAGGCGTGAACGTCCGGCGAGGATAGAGAGGCTTCTTGGCTTCAGCAACCTTTCTCCGTTCAAGGACAGGCTTGCGGGAAACCTCTCCGGCGGCATGAAGCAGAAACTCGGGCTTGCCTGCGCGCTCGTGCACACGCCCGAAGTCCTCTTTCTCGACGAGCCGACGAATGGCGTGGACCCGGTATCGAGGAGGGACTTCTGGAGGATACTGTACGGTCTTCTCAAGGAAGGAGTGACGATACTCGTTTCCACCTCCTATCTGGATGAGGCCGAGCGGTGCACGAGGATCGCGTTGATGCACGAGGGCCGGATACTGGTCGAAGACGAACCGAAAAACGTCAGGAACTCGCTCAACCTGCCGATGATCGAGGTCTGGTCCGACAGCGCCCGTCTTGCCATGGAACCGGTGAGCCGCATGGGCGGCGTTCACAGCGTGAGATTATACGGCGACCGCCTGCACATAGCCCTTGAGAAAACAACCGTCCCCGCGGAGCTCGTCGCCCGCCTGAAAAGCGAGGGCGTCGATGTCAGGGATTACCGGGAAATCCTTCCCTCGCTGGAGGATGTGTTTATTTCAATGGTGGAGAAGTAGGTCGCAAGGCTGATTTTACCGCAGAGGACGCAGAGGAAAGCTGATGCAGGTGCAGAATTAAAAAGTGGAGACGATAAAAGAAATAGGCAATGGTTTTTCTTCTACTCAGGGACATTGTTTCGTCTCTTCAGGGGTTTTCCCTCTGCGTCCTCTGCGGTGAAAGAAGTCTTTTCGGGGTTCGACAAGCAATTAAGACGTCAACCTATGAATAAAATCGCAGTCAAAGTCCAAAATCTGACCCGCACCTTCGGCGAGTTCACGGCCGTAGACAACATCAGCCTTGAAGTGGCGCAAGGGGAGATCTTCGGTTTTCTCGGCCCGAACGGAGCAGGAAAGTCCACGACCATCAAGATGCTCTGCGGCCTTCTCCTGCCGACCGGCGGGAGCGGAACGGTCGGCGGCTTCGACATCATAACGCAATCCGAGGAGATCAAGCGCAACATAGGATACATGTCCCAGAAATTCTCGCTCTACGACGACCTCACGGGGGAGGAAAATATCAACTTTTTCAGCGGCGTCTACAGCGTGCCGGAAGCGAAGCAAGCGGCTCGCAAGGGTTGGGCCCTGGAGATGGCGGGGCTCGGGAACAAGCGGGGGGCTGTCGCAGGGACCCTTGCGGGAGGGTACAAGCAGCGGCTTGCACTGGCCTGCGCCATTCTGCATGAGCCGCGGATCTTGTTTCTGGATGAGCCGACATCAGGGGTGGACCCGGTCTCGCGCCGGAACTTCTGGTCTCTCATTTATGAGATGACGAGGAGCGGGACGACAGTGTTCGTCACGACCCATTACATGGACGAGGCGGACTACTGTGACCGGCTCGCGCTCATCTACCGGGGGCGGACCATAGCCGACGGGACGCCGGGCGAGCTGAGAAAAAACTATATGACGCGCGATGTCCTGGAAATCGAGGCGGAGCCGCTTGTCGTCGCCATGGAGTCGCTTGAACAGCAGGGGATCGATGCTGCGGTGTTCGGCAGTCTCATCCACGCCACGGTGAAAAGCTCGGAGGACGCGATCCCGCTCCTAGGGAAGATCCTGAACGATGCAGGCATCACGGTGCGCAGGGTCGAGAAGATCATGCCGTCGCTGGAAGATGTGTTCGTGACGTTGATTGAAACGTCTTGAGTTCATTCACCGCGGAGAACGCAGAGATCGCAGAGGAAATTAAAAAAATATTTCAAATCTTATTGGTTTCGTAAAAACCGTCATTCCCGCTTGTCGGGAAACGCTGATTTTGAGTCTCTTTTTTTTCATACCAATCCGTTTCCCATGGTTTTTCAGCCGTTCTCTGCGTTCTCCGCGACCTCTGCGGTAAAAAAAGGGCTGTAGTATGAAATTTATTCGCATCAAGGCCGTAGCCAAAAAAGAGTTCCTCCACATCCGGCGCGATCCCCTGAGCCTCGCCATGGCCTTTCTCATGCCGGTAATCCTTCTCGTGATATTCGGCTATGCAATTACCTTCGACATCGACACCATCACCGCGGTGGTGGTCGACCAGGACCGAAGCAGCCTCAGCAGGGGGTTTGTGTCCGCGCTCCAGGAGTCCGGTTATTTTTCCATTGTTGCCTATCCGGATCGATACGGAGACATCGACGGATACCTGGATTCAGGCAGGGCGCGGCTCGCAGTCGTCATTCCGCCCGGATTTTCAGAAAAACTCAGCACCGGACGCTCCGTACAGGTCGGCGTGAGCGTCGATGGAAGCGATTCGAACACAGCGGCCTTAGCCCAGGGATATCTTGCCGCAATCGCCGGGCAGTATCCCCAGAGGATAGGGGACGCCCGCGTTACTCCATCCGTAGACGCCCGAACCCGTGTCTGGTACAACCCGGAGCTGAAATCGCGGAATTTCATCATTCCCGGACTGATCGCCCTGATCATTTCCGTCATCGTTACGCTCCTCACTTCGCTGACCATCGCGAGAGAATGGGAGCGGGGCACCATGGAACAGCTGATTTCCACGCCGCTTAAGACTCCTGAACTTATCATCGGGAAGCTCATCCCCTATTTTTTCATCGGGTTCATCGATACTGTCGCGTCCGTGCTGATGGGTACCCTGGTATACGGCGTTCCGCTTCGGGGAAGCCCGGTCCTGCTTCTGGCGCTTGCGAGCATTTTTCTTTTCGGCGGTCTCAGCTGGGGCATCCTTATATCCATAATCGCCCGGACGCAAATGCTCGCCAGCCAGATGGCGATCTTAAGCACCTTCCTCCCGGCGTTCCTGTTGTCCGGTTTCATGTTCGCCATAGCGAACATGCCCAAGCCCCTCCAACTCGTCACTTATCTCTTTCCTGCCCGGTACTTTGTGACCATCCTGAAGGACATCTTCCTGAAGGGAAGCACGTTTAGGCTCCTGGCGGGAGAGGCGCTTCTTTTGACAATGTACGGGCTGCTTGTTTTTGTGCTTGCGAATAAGAAATTCAAAAAGAAGGTTCTGTAAATAATACAGTTCAGAGTTCAGAGTGTCGAGTACAGAGCAGGGGCTTATATTGAAAAGCTTTGAACGGATAAAACAGATCGTGATCAAGGAATTCATCCAGGTCTTCCGGGACAAGCGGATGAGGTTTTTTCTCTTTGTCCCCCCTCTTGTCCAGCTCTTTGTATTCGGCTACGTGGTGACCCTGGATGTGAACAATATCCCCACGGCAATTCTGGACCTCGACAAATCGTATGAAAGCAGGGAACTGGCCAGAAGGCTTGAGTCCTCGGGATACTTCACGATCTTGCACGCGCCCGCATCGGTTGAAGAGGTCACGGGTCTCCTCGACCGGGGGAAAGTTCTGTGCGCGGTCCAGATCAACCGCGGGTTCATGAAAGATCTGAAAAAAGGGGTCCCTACGTCGGTCCAGGTGATCGTTGACGGCACCTATTCCAACACCGCCCTTGTCGCGTTGAATTACGCGAACACGGTCATCGCCCGGTTCGCGCGTGACCGGGGGCCGCGGAAGTCCGCAGCGGAGGGGGCCTTGATAGATCTGCGCGTCAGGGCCTGGTACAATCCCGACCTCAAAAGCAAAAATTATTTCGTCCCCGGGGTCATGGCATCCATCATCCTTCTGGTGTCGCTTATGTTGACGTCGATGGCGGTGGTGCGCGAACGGGAATCGGGCACGATGGAACAGCTCATGGTGACGCCGATCAAGCCGATCGAACTGATTCTCGGCAAGACGATCCCCTTCGCCGCGATCAGTTTCATCGATATGATGCTCGTTACCGCGGTGGGAGTATTCTGGTTCGAGGTCCCGATACGCGGCTCGCTCC
>JAXIPA010000038.1:0-12373 GCA_045403145.1 Nitrospirota bacterium
TAGGGCACTCTTACGGTTCCAGGAGGCATTTTCTTACACTATTTACAATCACGAAGGAGGCACAGCAGATGGTACAGAAGGCGAGTCCGAAGCTGACGGAAATGATGAACCAGGCAATTGCCGCGGAGCTGCAGGCAATCGTCCAGTACATGTGGCACCATATCATGGTGAAGGGGATGAACTCCTCTTCGCTCATGGAGGTGTTCGAAGACGTTGCCATGGATGAGATGAAACACTCGGAAAAGATCGCCGAGAGATTATTTTACTTTGACGTCAATCCCACGACCAAGCCGACTCCTATCGCCATGGGCGGCACCCCGGAGCAGATGCTCAAGGCGGACACGAAGGCCGAGGAGGAGGCGATCACGCTGTATAAGGACATTATCAAGCAGGCCGCTGCGGAAGGCGACGAGACCACAAGGCTTCTCTTCGAGGAAATCCTCTCCGAGGAAGAGGGCCATCACGACACGTTCACGACCCTTCTTGGTCAATAATAATTCTGCTTTTTCTCAAAAAAAGGACAGGCGCCCTTGCCTGTCCTTTTGCATTTTCTCACCTTCCCACCTTCCCAACTTCTTATCTTCCGTTCCCTCACGGCATCTTGAATTCCTTCCCCGCGATGCGCACCGTAAGCACGGGGCAGGACGACTTGCGCACGACCTTCTCGGCCGTGCTCCCGAAAAGCATGTGGTCTATCCCCGTCCTGCCGTGGGTGCCGATGACGATCAGGTCGGCTTTCTTGTCCTTTGCCGTCTTGAGGATCTCTACGAACGGCACGCCGCGTACGACCATCTTCTCCACATCCGCGACCTTTGCGGAAACTTCCGCTCCCCACTTGTCCATTTCGACCCGGGCGCTCCTCTGCATGTCCTCCACCAGATCGGTCACGGAGAGTGTGGAGGGGATATACCATTCGGCGATGCTGATGTCCTGGATCACGTAGAGAAGAATGAGCTTTGCGTCATAATCCTTTGCCAGAGAAATGGCGTGGTCCATGGCGGCGCGGGGGCCCTGCGAAAAATCGGTCGGAAAAAGGATCGTCTTGATCTGCATGCAAGCCTCCTTTGGTTCGTAGCTACAGATTAAGTTTAGCGCCGGACCGGCGCCCTGTCAAACGAAAAGGGGCAAAACGCGGGGGCCAGAAAGCCCGATAATTTCCTTGACTGCCGCCGGAGGCTCACATAAAATGCGACTGTCGCAAGAGCCGCCCGTCCCGGCGTCACGAACGCCGTTTCTCAACGGCGCGGGGACGACATTCGAGAGGACTGGTCTCTGAGTTCTTCAAAAACGACGATGGAAATATCGAAAAAAGAAAAACGCCTTCGCGAGAAGGAGCGGATGGACGTGACCGCCGAAAAAGCCGCTGTTTCTTTGCGGGAAAGCGAGGAGAAATTCCGCACCCTGGCGGAAACCGCGGCCATGGCGATTTTTATCCACCAGGGCGGCAAATTTCTCTATGCCAACCGCGCGGGGGAAGTCATCGGGGGATACACCGTCGACGAATATCTGACCATGGATTTCATGAGTCTCGTGCATCCTGATTACCTCGAGCTGGTAAAATCGCGGGCGCGCGAACGTCTTGCGGGCAGCGGCGAAGTGCCCACGCAATACGAGTTCAAGATCCTCAGAAAAAACCGGGAGGAGCGGTGGGTCCTCATGACCGCCGGGATCTCGGCGTATGAGGGAAAGCCCGCGGTCATCGGGACGCTCATCGACATCACCGCGCGCAAACAGGCCGAGGAGGAGCGGGAGCGCTATTATCAGGAGCTGCAGAAGGCCACGCAATCCCTCGGGGAAAGCGAAGCCCGGTTCCGGACCCTGGCCGAAACGACAACCGCCTTTATCCTCATACATCGCGGGGAACGGTTGCTGTACACCAATCCCGCCCTCCAAAAAGGCGTCGGCTATACTCCTGACGAGTTTCTCAACATGGAGTTCTGGGAGATCGTTCACCCCGATTTCAGGGACCTTGTCCGGCAGCGGGGACAGGCGCGACTGCTTGGCCTGCAATTGCCGAAGGAATACGAATTCAAAATCGTGACGAAACAGGGAGAGGAGCGCTGGATGAACACGACCGCCGGGATAATCGAGTATGAGGGCGCGCCCGCGGTGATCGCTACGCTCTTCGACGTTACGGACCGCAAGCGCGCCGAGGAAGAAAAGGTACGGCTCTACGAAGAGCGGATTTCCGAGGAAAAAAGGCACCTCTTCGAAAAGGAAAAGATCCTGATGGACCTCCACGACGGCATCGGGGGCATTACGACCAACATCAGCATCCTCTCGGAGCTGGGACAGAAGGCATCGGATATCGGCAGCGTCAGGAAGACGCTCGCGACCATCTCGAGGCTGTCACGCGAGGGCATTTCGGAAGTCCGGAGCTTCATGCACAGCCTCGACACCAGGGAGCTGAGCTGGCGCACGCTTGCCGCGGAGCTCAGAAGCCAGGGCACCGGCATGCTCGAACCGCACAACATCTCCTTTGATATGAAGAGCATCGTGGACGGCGGACCCGAACAGCCAGGCAGCCTGCTCTGGGTGAATCTGTTCAAGATATATAAGGAAGCGCTGACCAACGTAATCAAGCATTCGAAGGCCGATGCCGTGAGCATCATTCTGCAGGTCTCCCCCCGGCGGGCGCTTTTGACCGTGGAGGACAACGGGGCCGGTTGGGAGGCAGGCCGGGGCAGCGGCAGGGGTCTGTCGAACATGAAGCGGCGCGCCGAGGAAATCGGGGGAACGCTGGCGCTGTCGGCCGGGCCGGGCACCCGGGTCCGGATCGATATTCCCCTACCCATAAAATACCCCGCACAGGGTATGGAACTATAACCCTTATTATGGTAGAGTCTGTCCATGCGTCTCGTCATTATTGAAGACGATCCCCTGCTTTTAGAGAATCTTACCCTGCTTCTGCGGGGCGAAGAGGGGGTCACGGTAACCGGCTCCTACCGGTCGGCTGAAGCAGCCTTGAAATCTCTCAAAAAGGCATCGCCCGAGGTGATGCTGACCGATCTGGGGCTGCCTGGCATGTCCGGCATCGAACTCATCAAGAAAGCGAAAGAAGAGATGCCCTCGCTCGAGATCATGGCGCACACGGTCTTCGAAGACCGCGAGCGGGTGTTTTCCGCTATCAAGGCGGGCGCCTCGGGATACATTTTAAAAGGGAGCAGCCCCCGGGAAATTATCGAATACATTCACGCACTGTACGAGGGTGGTGCGCCTATGAGTCCGAAAATTGCCCGCAAGATCATCCACGAATTCCAGGACGAAGCCTCGAGCGAACAGTTCCTGCTGACGCCCCGCGAAATAGAGCTGGTAAAGCTCGTGGAAGAGGGTTTGACGTACAAGGAAATCGGGGAGAGGCTGAAGATCAGCACGCATACCGTCCATACCCATATCAAAAATATCTACGAAAAACTCCAGGCAAAGGACAGGAACGACGCCATCATCAAGGCGAGAAAAAAAGGCATCCTTTAGCCCCACTCCTCCCTCGTTTTCTGCGCACAGCCCGCCAAAAAAACGATTGACAATTCCGGCACAGGCTGTTATAAATTACGCCTATGCTTCAGGCCACGGAAAAGATATGGATGAACGGCTCTTTCGTGAAGTGGGACGACGCCAGGGTGCACGTCCTTACACATTCGCTTCACTACGGGACCGCCGTGTTCGAAGGCATTCGCTGTTACAAGACCGAATCCGGGTCCGCGGTGTTCCGGCTCCCGGAGCATGTCAACCGGCTTTTCGACTCAGCCCACATCCTGCAGATGGAGATGCCCTTTACCCGCGAGGCCGTGACCGAAGCGGTCCTCGAAACCATCCGCGAGAACAAGATAGATGCGTGCTATATCAGGCCGCTGGCGTACATCGGCTACGGCGCCATGGGCGTCTTTCCCAAGAATAATCCGGTCCAGCTCTCGATAGCGGTCTGGCCGTGGGGCAGCTACCTCGGCGACGAGGGGCTCAAGAACGGCATTCGCGTGAAAATATCGTCCTTCAACCGTCCCCATGTGAACGCGACCATGGTCCGCTCCAAGACCACGGCGAATTACGCGAACTCGCTTTTGGCCAAACGCGAGGCGCTCAAGGACGGCTACGACGAGGCGATGCTCCTGGACACCGACGGCTACGTCGCCGAGGGCAGCGGCGAGAACGTATTCATGGTCAGGAAGGGCGTGATCAAGACCCCGCCTCTTACCTCGATCCTCGAAGGCGTCACCCGGGACACCGTCATGCAGCTCGCAGCGGAGCGCGGGATGCGGCTCGTGGAAGAACGGTTTACCCGGGACGAGTTGTACGTCGCCGACGAGGCTTTCTTTACCGGCACGGCGGCGGAGATCACGCCGATCCGGGAAGTGGACAATCGCGCAATCGGCGCGACACGGCCGGGGCCGGTGACCAAGGAACTCCAGGCGGCGTTCTTCGACATCGTCCACGGCAAAGACAGCCGGCACGCGGACTGGCTCACCCCCGTCTCCGCGAAGCAGCCGGCGATGAAGAAATAGAAAAGCTGACAAGCTTGCCGGCCTTCAAGCTGACAGGCTGGATTTTCACAAGTGCCGAAGTGGTGGAACTGGTAGACACGCACGTTTGAGGGGCGTGTGGGGCAACCCATGGGGGTTCGAGTCCCCCCTTCGGCACCATTTTTTCCCCTGGCTTCACAGCTCGTACGCGAAATACTCCACTCGTTGTCCCGGCTCATCCGATGAAAAAATATCTCCCCATACTCCTGTTTTGCTGTATCGCCCCGTTCTTTTCCGTCGCCTCGTTCGCACAGGAGCCGGCGGCCGGCGGCACTCCCGGGATCGTGTCCGCCCCTCTCGCCAACGTGCATGAAGAACCGCTGCCCAAATCACAGCTCCAAACCCAGGTGCTCATGGGAGACGAGGTGCGCATCCTGGAGAAGCGGGACAACCGCTACCGCATCTCGATCCTGAACCAGGAAAATCGTGAGGGCTGGATCCAGCAGGAGGCCGTGCAGGTCCCGAAAGACAAGGGCAAGAGCTTCCTGAACACGAACCGGCAGTGGGTCGTCGTCACGAAACCCAAGGCCGAGGCCCTCATCCTGGACAAGACCGGCAACCACAAGGTCGCGCTCTACGCGGGCACGCGCCTGCCAATGCTGGAGCAGACAGCGCCTGGCCGGGACTTCAAAGTCCTCTTTCCCGACCGCTCCGTTGCAGTCATCAGCGCCGCGGAAGCCATGCCCGCGAAGACCTTCGACCCCTTGCTGAACGACACCCGGCCTGAAGAGATCGCGCAGACTGCGGCACTGTTCCGGGGCGCGCGTTATCAGAGCGGCGGGATCACGGCCCAGGGCATGGACACCAACGGGCTCATTTATATCTGCTACCGTGTACACAGTATTCCGATCGGCACTGACCGCGCATCGCTCGCTGCAAAAGGCGAACGGGTGGCGAAGAAGGACGTGGAAGCCGGAGATATCGTGGTTTTCCACGGCGGGAACCAGGGGCTGTATCTGGGGAGCGGCAAGTTCCTGCACATCCCCCGCAAGGCAACTGCACAGATCGCCGGCATACAGGACAAACGCTTCGCAAATTCCCTGCAATACGGCATCCGCGTCATCGGCGCTAAGCCCGATGAGCACAAACGCCCGGCCGAGTTGACCACCGACGAGGTCCTCCTTGCCCAGGCGCGGGCGGCAAAGCTTCCGTCCGGCAAGCGCATCGCCTACTGGGCAGGCCGCTTCATCGGAACGCCCTATGACCCCGATCCGCTCGGACTCTACGTGCGCAAGAACCGCATCGTGGCCGACGAGAAGGTCGACTGCATGTACCATGTCTTCCGTTCCGTCGAACTCGCGCAGAGCAATACGCCCGGCGAGGCAATCGAACGCGCTCTCGCGCTCCGGTTTATCACGGAGGGCAGGCTCGAGGACGGCGTCGTCGTCAACTATGACGAGCGGTTCCAGTACGGCGAGGACATGGTCTTCTCCGGGAAGTGGGGCAAAAACATCACCGCCGATCTTGGCGCGATCAAAACAATCCCCGGCTCCCGCGGCAAAGAGACGGTGGACATACTTCCGAAGAACACGCTCTCGACCGGAGCGCTCCAGAAGAAACTCCGGGACGGCGACATCGTCTACTGGGTCAAGGACCCGAAGAAGCGCGTGGTCGAAGAGATCGTGGCCCACCTTTCCATTGTCCGCATCAGGGCCGGCAAGGCCTATGTCATCCATGCCGCGGGCGACAAGGACCGCGCGGACAAACCCGGCGGTGGCGTGGTGAAAGAAGTCCCCTTCGGTGATTACGTGAAGAACATGCGGTTCATCGGCGCCTTTGTTACGCGGTTCGAAGAGTAATCAAAACGATCCCGCCTCTTGGTCTCGTGCCAGCCGTAAAAAAAGCTCATCGTGCCTCCCGTCAACTCCCCATGCAGTAAGGAACACTTTCAGCCTTCTCCCTGCTTGCCTTTACCATCAGGCCGTACTATCATTGTTATAGAGGACTTTTTCAACGGCAGGTGAGGGAGGAATTATGGAGGAGAGGCCGGTAATTCCCCGCGTGATGTCCACGCAGCACCCGGACAACGTGCAGGTGCCGTTCTTTGCCGAGCGGCAGGACATGTCGGGCGAGGACGAGGTTCAGGAGGCATACTACGCGTTCTCGCACCTCGGCTGCGACGAGCAGATGTGGGACTGCGAGGGCAAGGAAGTCGACACGTTCGTCGTGCGAAAACTCCTGACCAAGTATGAACATTTTTTCCGTCAGAAGAGGCTCGGCCGCGATCTTTTCCTCACCCTCAGGGTGCCGAATCCCGACGTGGAGAAACGGGAGGCCAAGGTCCTGATCGAGACCCTCGAGAGCATTCCCCGCTCCTGCGACGCGGCGGAGGCATTCTACGGCGAGGATGCGCCGCCCATACTCGAGGTGATCCTGCCCATGACGTTGTCCGCCGAGAGTCTGAACCGCATCTATGCCTACTATAAGGACTTTGTCGTGGGAAAGCAGAGCCAGCCCTTCTACCGCGGCGACATCACCATTGCCGATTGGATCGGGGGCTTCCATCCCTCAACGATCAACGTCATCCCACTCTTCGAAGACCGGGAGCGAATGGTGGAAGCCGGCGCCATCATGAGGGAGTACCTCTCCGGCAAGCCTGTCCGTCACCAACGGGTTTTCCTTGCCCGCTCCGACCCGGCGCTGAACTACGGCATGGTGAGCGCCATTTTATTGAACAAGATCGCGTTGCAGCGCCTGCGGAGGCTCTCCGACGACACCGGGGTGAAGATTTACCCCATCCTCGGGGTCGGTTCTCCTCCCTTCCGGGGCCATCTCGCGCCCGATACGGTGGACCGGGTCCTTGCGGAGTATCCCGACGTCCAGACGTTCACGATCCAGTCGGCCTTCAAGTACGATTACCCCGTCCCGTCCGTAATCGCTGCGGTTGAAAAGCTCAAGTCGTCGAAGGCGGTTCGTGGACGCGAGGTTGACGAGGGAAAGTGCCTCGAGATCATCGACAAACTTTCGGCCGAGTACCAGCGGCAGGTCGAACGGCTCGCGCCGCTCATCAATTATGCCGCTGCGTACGTGCCGCGCCGGCGCATGAGAAAGCTCCACGTCGGCCTCTTCGGGTATGCGCGGAGCATGGACAAGACGGCCCTGCCTCGGGCCATCGGTTTCTGCGCCGCCTGCTATTCCCTCGGCCTTCCGCCCGAGATCCTGGGTCTCAACGCCCTTTCCCCGGAAGATATCCGCTTCCTGAAAGGTGTCCATGTGAACTTTGACTTCGACCTGCAGGACGCCATGGCATTCTTCAATGAAGAGGTCCTGACGCTCCTTCCGGACGAGGTGAAATTCTCTCTGAAACTCGACTGGGGCGACGTCAGGGTGAATGAGGAGCACCGCGCCGTGACATCTCGAATCATCAGGGCCGTGAAGGAAAACGACCGGGCGAACCTGCAGACCATGATCATCGAGGCGGCGCATCTGCGGAGGTTCCTCGGGTGACCTGGTAAAGCAGACGCTCTCCATGGCGAACATGATTCCTTCCCTCTTTCCCCTGGTGCGGCACCGTGTCCATTACGCCTTCGTACACGCATGTCCCTGTTTCCACCCTGGTTGACTCCTGAGATTGGCGCCAGAAGTCCCTTGACAGCGCAGCCCATCATGAGTACACTTGAAACAGGAGTTTTAAGGTATTAATTAGCTGTTGAAGCTATAACGTTCATAGAGCATCGGGACGTTTGACAATATATCAGCCTTTGGTTATAGCTTCGGCGCCTGAGCAAAGGAATTATCTTATGGCGATCCGAAGGGGGAAAAATTACAAGATTCCTGGGGTTGTCGCCGTCATTCTTATTGCATCAGTGCTTGCGACATGCAGTGGCGATTTACCAGGGACTATATCAGGGTCCGGTTCAGCGGAGAATACACCGGGGAGCCCTCCAGGAGACGCCGCTCAGCAGGCGGATGAGCAGTTTTATCAGCAGGGATCGGCGGCATTCAACGCCGCGGAGGCAGCCGCGCTTGCAGGCAACGCCGCGGAGGCAGCCACAAAGTTCGCCGAGGCCCAAGTCTCCTTCGACCGTCTGTGGACCGATTACCCCGGTTCGATACGCCACGACAACGCAGGCTATCTCCGGGGGCGCTGCCGGTACGAGTTGGGGGACCATGGGGGTGCGATCACGACCCTCGTTGAGATGCGCACCGCGCACCCGAATTCTTCGCTCATCGATAACGCCGCCTACTATACGGGACGGGCCAGGTTCCAGCTCGGGCAGTATCTTGAGGCCATCGCGGATTTCCAGGCCAGCATCAGCGCCGGCCCCGCAGGCATCTATGTCGATAACGCCGCATATTACATCGGGCGATCCTACTATGAGGCAGGAGACCTCGTGACCGCCCGTGCCAATCTCAGCAGCTTCGAGTCCTCCTATCCCCAGAGCACTTTCATTGACAATGGCCGCTATTATCTTGGCCGGAGCTACTTTGACGCGGGACTCTTTGCCGATTCGCGCGGGCCTTTTGAGCGGGCCCTGCTTACCGCGGGATCGATCTATGAAGACGACGCCCGCTACTACCATGCGCGGACCTTCTACGAGACGGGTGATTTTGTGACCGCGCGAACTGAATTCGGCGACTTCGAGGCATCCTTTCCCCAGAGCATTTATATCGACAACACCCGGTACTATCTTGGTCGGACCTTTTTTGACGCTGGGCTCTTTGCCGAGTCGCGAGGGCCTTTTGAGCGGGTCCTGCTCACCGCGGGATCGAGCTTCGAGGATGACGCCCGCTTCTATCATGCGAGGTCTTTTTACGAGGCAGGAGATTTCGTGACCTCTCGCACCGAACTCGGCAGCTTCGAGGCATCCTTTCCCCAGAGCATCTATATCGACAATAGCCGTTACTACCTGGGGCGGAGCTTCTTTGACGCGGGACTCTATGCCGATGCATTAGGGCCCTTTGAACGGGTCCTGCTGACGGCGGGCTCTGCTTTCGAGGACGACGCCCGCTTCTACCACGCCCGGTGCCGCTTCCACCTCGGCGATTTCAGCGCAGCGATTCCGGAATTCGAGAACCTCATCGCTCTGTTTCCAGCGGGCCAGTATGCTGACAACGCCCTTCTTTTCGAGATGCGAAGCTTTATAGCGCTTGGCAATTGCGCTGATGCCCAGACCACCCTCACGAGGCTGACGACAAACTATCCGGCCAGCACCTTCATCGCGCAGGCGCAGACCGATTTTGGCGCGGGCTGCCCATAATCACTCATTTATGGGGCGCATTTTTTTTCTTTGACCGAAAACCGGCGCAAAAAATCGGCGTTATAATTATAGAGTAAGAATCCTGCGGAAGGCGCCCGCGATATTCAGGGTCGTGATGCCGTGAAAAAAGAAAAAGTCCGCTCCATCGCCTTTATAATCGTATTTCTCATCCTCCTGCTGCTTCCGCTGGGCGTGATGGGATACAAGCTCTACGTTCTGGAGTATCCGCTCGCCGGGCTGATTCCCGCCGTCAGTTACCGCGTGGATCTCGGCATCCAGGTGGACGGCCACGGCGATGATATTTTCGCGTCCACGTACCTTCCGAAGACCGACAGCCGCCAGTCGATCAGCGATGAGCAGAACTCCTCGGGCGTTTTCGCCTTCGCCGTACAATCCAACGGCGAAAACCGGACCGCAACGTGGAAAGCGGAGAATGTGCGCGGCAATCACTCCATCCTCTATACCTTCGATGTCCGGGCGGAGCACCTGCGGTACGTGATCCCGCCGACCATGGCCATTCCGCGGTCCTACCCGAAGGAGTTCAGCGAGCACCTGGCCGCCACATCGGGCATCCAGGTGAACGACCCTTTGATCGAACGGGAACTGCGAAAGGTCGTCCCTGAACAGAACCCGAAACTCCTCGATGCCCTCACGCGCATCCACCGCCATCTTCAGGACCGTTTCGCGAACCGGGACTTCGCGGGCTACACCGACGCAGTGACGGCGCTCAAGCTCGGCGAGGCGAGCTGCAACGGCAAGAGCCGCCTGTTCGCCGCCATGGCGCGGAAGCTGAACATTCCGGCGCGGCTTGCGGGGGGCCTCGTCATGAAACAGGGCGCCAAGCGGGTGAGCCATCAGTGGGTCGAGGTCTACGCGAACGGCCACTGGGTCCCTTTCGACACGATCAACGACCACTTCGCCGAGATTCCCGCCCACTACCTGCGCCTCTATACGGGCGATCTGGTGCTGTTTAAGCACACGCCGAACGTGAATTTCCAGTACTTCTACAAGATGACGAAGCGGCTTGTGCCCAGACGCGAGGCCATGGCGGCGCTCGGGAGCTCGCCGCTCAACATCATGAACGTCTACGCCGTGTTCGAGCGCGTGGGCATCTCCCAGAACCTGCTCAAAATCATTCTCCTCCTGCCCCTGGGCGCCCTCGTGACCGCCGTGTTCCGGAACGTCGTCGGCGTCCAGACTTTCGGGACGTTCCTGCCGGCGCTCATCGCCGCGGCGGCGCGGGAGACGGGCATCCTCTGGGGCATCGTGGGCTTCGTTCTGATCATTCTCATCACCTCGGCCGTGCGCAAAGCCCTGGACTGGATGCAGCTTCTGCACTCGCCCAAGATGGCCGTGGTGCTGACCACCGTCGTCATCACCATGCTCACGATCACGATCGTCGGCGTCGAGTTGGGGTTCTTCGAGCTGGCCCATGTGACCCTGTTTCCGATCGCCATCATGGCAATCACGGCCGAGCGTTTCGCCTTGATTGAGACGGAGCAGGGGTTCCGCAAGGCCGTGAAGATCCTGCTCGTGACGATCCTCGTGGTTGCCGCGTGCTATGCGGTGATGGGGTCCCTCTTCCTGCAGAGCATGATCCTCGCCTTTCCCGAGCTTCTGCTTCTGATCATCGCGCTCGACCTCTGGCTCGGGAAGTGGATAGGCATCCGGGTGCTGGAATTCATCCGCTTCAAACGGCTCATTTTCAGGGGGGCCCAATGAACGAAAAAATCCTCTGCATATTGGCCGGATGGGGATTGAAGCAGTGCGGGACGCTGCCGGTGCTCGGCATGAACCACCGCAACCTGGGTTACATCTATCCAAGCAACAGCCGAAGGGACTTTCCCATCGCCGACGACAAGATCAGGACGAAGGAGATCCTGGCGAAGGCGGGCGTTCCCGTGCCTGAGACCTATAAGATCTACAGCCATTTCTTCGAATTCCTCCAGCTTGAAGAGGACTTGAAACAGTATCCGGAATTCGTGATCAAGCCTTCGCAGGGGAGCGGCGGCGGGGGGATCATCGTCGTCACCGGCAGCGAGGGTGGGGACTGGAAGAGCATCGGCGGAACGACCCACACGCTCTCCGGCTTGAAGAAACACCTGTCGGACATCATCTTCGGCGTCTATTCTTACGATCTCACGGACCGCGCGCTCATCGAGGCGCGCATCGTTCAGCATGACGACATGAACGAGCTGAGCCCCTTCGGCCTGGCGGACGTGCGCATGATCCTGTACCAGGACGAGCCCGTGCTGTGCATGACGCGGATTCCCACGAGAGCATCGGAGGGCAGGGCGAACCTGCACCAGGGCGCCGTGGGAGCGGGAATAGACCTCGACACCGGCCGGACGTTCCACGCAGTCCTCAAAGGCGAGCCCGTGGAGCATCACCCGGACACGGGCGTGCCGCTCATCGGGAGGCGAATTCCGTTCTGGGACGAAGTGGTGGCCGTGAGCAGACTTGCGGGAAAGGCCGTGCCGCTGAAATACCTCGGCGCGGACATCTCGATATCTCAGGCCGGTCCGGTTCTGCTCGAGATCAATGTGCGGCCGGGGCTCGAGATTCAGAACGCCAACCTCAGGGGACTGCGTTCGGAACTGGAGCTCGTCGGTTGAATGAAACGACGGATGAACACCGATAAATACGGCAAAAAGA
>JAXIPA010000179.1:0-3351 GCA_045403145.1 Nitrospirota bacterium
GTTTCGACTGTCCCAGGTGATCCACGGCCTTGTACCGCCATTGGGCCAGACGGCTTGAGTTGGCGAGACTGCCTTCCTTCTCAATCGATGCGACGCAGGGCAGAAAAAACACCTCGGTCTGGATGTCCTTGGGGTTCATGCCCGGACCTTTCCAGAAGGAGCCCGTCTCGTTGTCGAAGAGGTTGACGTTCACCATCCACTTGAGCTTTCCCAGCGCCTTGCGCGTCTTATTGGAATTGGCGCCCGAGCAGGCCGGGTTCTGTCCCCACGCGAAAAATCCCTCGAACTGGCCCTTGGACATCTTGTCGAAGAGCATCAGCCATGAGGCGTTCATGCCCTCGTCGAGCTTCGGCAGCCAGTTGTAGCCGAAATCATTCTCCTTGGTGGCTGCGTTGCCGTAGATGGCCTTGAGATAGCTCGTGATGTATTTGTTACGGTTCGAGAACCAGTTGACGCTCTTCGGGTCCTTGGTCTTGGGCGTGTGCTTTTCGATGTAAGCGTTCAAGTTTTCGAGGGAAGCCGACGGCGTGGCATTGTAACCCGGCAGTAGGTGGAACAGGAGTCCGTGGTCCGTTGATCCCTGTACGTTCGATTCGCCGCGCAGCGCGTTGATGCCGCCGCCGGCGATGCCGATGTTGCCGAGCAGAAGCTGGATGATGGCCATGCACCTGATATTCTGGGTGCCGACGGTGTGTTGGGTCCAGCCCATGGCGTACAGCTCCGTTCCGGCGCGATTGGGTTTGCCCGTGGAGCCGTAGATTTTGTAAACCTCCACGAGTTTGTCCTTCGGGGTGCCGGTGATGCTTGAGACCTTCTCAAGGTTGTAACGGGAATAGTGCTTTTTGAGGAGGTGGAACGCACAGTGCGGATTCTGGAGCGTGGGGTCCTTTTTCGGAACGCCGTTCTCGTCCATTTGATAGGACCAGGACTTCTTATCGTATTTCCGGGTCTTTTCGTCATAGCCCTCGAACAGACCGGAAAGCTCTCCCGGCCCCTTGAAATCGGGGTTCACCAGGAAACTGGCATTGGTGTAATTGACCACGTAATCTTTGAAGTAGAGGTGATTGTCCAGGATGTACTTGATCATGCCTCCCAGGAACGCAATGTCCGTGCCCGAGCGCATGGGCGCATAGAGGTCTGCTTTTGAAGCGGTCTGCGTGAACCGGGGGTCTACTACGACGAGCTTGGCGCCCTTCTCCTTTGCCCGCATGATCCACTTCATGGATATGGGATGATTCGAGGCAGGATTCGATCCCATCACCAGGATTACATCAGCATTCTTGAAATCGATCCAATGATTCGTCATTGCACCGCGTCCGAACGACTCTCCCAGAGCCGCTACAGTTGCGGAGTGTCAGATGCGGGCTTGATGTTCTATATATACCAGGCCCCAGGACCGCATCATCTTCTGGAGCAGGTAGCATTCTTCATTGTCCAGGGCCGCGCTCCCTATGTGTGCAATGGCGTCGGTCCGGTTCACCGTGAATTCCTTCTCGACCTCTTTGTCGGTCCCGTCGGGCTGCTTCTCCTTGACCTTGGACTTGGAGGTGAGTTTGAAGGTGCGGTCGCGCGTTTCCTTTACCTTCCGTGCGATCTGGTCAATCGTCCAGTCCCACTCCACTTCTTTCCAGTCGCTCGCGCCGGCGGCCCTGTACATCGGCTTCTTGACGCGCAGGTCGTTGTTCACGAGCTGCGTGATCGACGCGCCCTTGGGACAGAGCGTGCCTTCGTTGATCGGGTGGTCCGGATCACCCTCGGCATTCACCACCTTGCCGTCCTTTGTGTGGACGATGATGCCGCAGCCCACGGAACAGTAGGGGCAGATGGTCCTGGTCTCTGTCGCGCCCACGATCTTTGACTTCTGCTCTTTGGCGTCAGCAATAGCGGGGGCGCCCAAAGCGAGCACCGAACTTCCTGTGATTTTGAAAAAGTCACGCCTTGTTACACTCATTAAAGCTTCCCTCCTTAGCATAATTTGAACAATTCATTGTTGCAACAGTTGATAACTATTGAACAATTTGTTGCCGCCTGACATTACGAAAAGTAACATACACGGGCGAGTTTAATTTTGCAAGAGGAATTTTTATAAAGCCACAGTTTGCTTTGGCGAAGATAGGATACGCTTCGAGAGCAATAATTTAATTAAGGAAGGAGCTGAATTTTTTTCGCGAGACTGATTCGGGAATGATGCGGCGGGTTTTACTTCCCCTGCGCCCTGCCGGCGGCAAAGGCCTTCTGGTTGATCTCCAGCACTTTCCTGGGGACCGTATTTACGATGGCATCGAGGATGACCGCTTCCTTGAGCGGGAGAAACGTGAGTGCCGCTCCCAGGAGCACGAGGTTCAGGGTGCGCTTGTCTCCGGCGGTTACGGCAAGCTGCGTGCCGTCGAAGGGCACAACGGTCTTCACGCGGTTTTTGATGACTTCGTTGACGTCCGCGGGATATTTTTCAGCGGCAATGGACACGCCGATCGTGCCTATGGGACGGGTGTTGTAGATGACCGCGCCGTCGTCCTTGAGGAAGTGAAGGTACCGCGCCGTCTCGAGGGGCTCGAACCCTATCAGGAGGTCGGCCTCGCCTTCGGTCACGATGGGCGAGAATACCTTGTCCCCGAAGCGCACCTGCGACAGTACGCTGCCGCCGCGCTGCGCCATTCCGTGCACCTCGCTCTGCTTAACGTCGAGGCCCGAGAGGAGCGCCGCCTCGGCAATGACCTTGCTGGTCAGGAGCACGCCCTGCCCGCCGACACCACTGATCAGAATATTAAATACGTTCACGGATAAACACCTCAGAAATAGTTAGCCACGAATGAAAGGCGCTGGATTCCCATAGAACCATTCGGGAATGACCGCTTTTTATTCCGCAATCCGCAATCCTATGTCGTCTTCATCGACCCCGAGGCGCACATCTGGGCGCAGACGCCGCAGCCGTTGCACAAAAGCGGGTCGATCTCCACGTATCCCGTCTTCCCCTCGGGCGTATAGGAAAGGGCGATGCAGCCCGCCTTGAGGCAGAGCTTGCAGCCCTTGCAGGTCTCTTTCTCGACAACGTAGGACTTCTTCGAAACACGGTAGCGCAGCACGCAGGGCTGGTTCGAGATGAGCACCGACGGACCGGTTGCGGCGAGCTCTTCTTTCATGGTCTTCTCAAGTTCCTTGATATCGTAGGCGTCGATCTCGCGCACCCGCTTGGCGCCGATGGCCTGGCAAAGCTTCGCGATGTCGAGGCGAGGCGCCTCGGCCCCCCCCGCCGTCCGTCCCGTGCCCGCATGCTCCTGGCCGCCGGTCATCCCCGTGGTATCGTTGTTCATGATGATGACGATGGCGTCGCCGCCGTTGTAGACCATGTTG
>JAXIPA010000027.1:0-2225 GCA_045403145.1 Nitrospirota bacterium
GAGTATGTGCTTGCGGTGACGGGTCCGGTTTCGCCGCGGCCCGGCAACACGGTGAACCCCAAGCTCCCGACCGGAGAGATCGAGGTGCTCGTGAACGGCCTCGCCATCCTGAACGAGTCCAAACCCCTGCCGTTCATGATCGAGGACGAGACCGACGTGGCGGAAAGCCTCAGGCTCAGGTACCGCTACCTCGACCTTCGGCGGCCCAGCCTCCAGAAGACGCTCATCACGCGCCATGTGATCACCCGGACCGTGCGGCGCTTTCTCGATGGCAACGGCTTCATCGATATCGAGACCCCGTTCCTCACGAAGAGCACGCCCGAGGGCGCCCGCGATTACCTCGTCCCGAGCAGGGTGAACCCCGGCATGTCCTTCGCGCTTCCGCAGTCTCCTCAGCTCTTCAAGCAGATCCTGATGGTCGCCGGTTTCGAACGCTACTACCAGATCGTGAAATGCTTCCGGGACGAGGACCTCAGGGCGGACCGGCAGCCGGAGTTCACCCAGATAGACCTCGAGATGTCCTTCATCGACGAGGACGATGTGATCTCTCTCATGGAACAGCTCCTTGCGGAGATCGTACGGGAAACGAAGGGCATCGATATCGCCGTGCCCTTTCCAAGGCTCCCGTACCACGAGGCCATGGACCGATACGGCTCGGACAAGCCTGACACTCGCTTCGGGCTGGAGCTTAAGGACATCTCCGACATTGCGAAAGCTTCGGATTTCAAGGTGTTCCTCCAGGCCGTGGAGCTTGGAGGCAGGGTCAAGGGATTCGCCGCGCCGGGCATGGCGGGTCTGTCGAGAAAAGAAGTGGACGATCTCACGAGCGAGGCGAAGATCTTCGGGGCGAAAGGGTTGGCCTGGATCAAGGTCACCGACGCGGGCTTCGAGTCTCCGATCGCCAAGTTCTTCAAGGACGGCCAGGTCAAAGAAATAGCCGTTCGGCTTGACGCAAAGCCCGGGGACCTCATGATGTTCATAGCAGACAGCCCGAAGATCGTCGCCGAGACACTGGGCTATCTGCGCCTGCTTTTGGCCAGGAGGCTCAAGCTCATCGATGAGAACAAATTAAACTTCCTCTGGGTCACAGACTTCCCGCTCGTGGAATGGAATGCCGATGAGAAGCGCTGGGATGCCATGCATCATCCTTTTACAGCGCCCAGGGAAGAGGACCTTCCGTTCATGAAGACGGACCCGCTCAAGGTCAGGGCCAAGGCATACGATATCGTTTTGAACGGCTCCGAGATCGGCGGCGGCAGCATCCGCATCCACCGCTCCGAGGTCCAGTCGCAGATGTTCGGCCTCCTGAACATCGCCGAGGAGGACGCGAGGAAGAAGTTCGGGTTCCTGCTCGAAGCGCTCGAGTTCGGCGCGCCACCCCACGGCGGCCTTGCCTTCGGGCTCGACCGGCTCACGGCCATCCTCACCGGCGCCACGTCCATCCGGGACGTTATCGCCTTCCCCAAGACCCAGAAGGCCATCTGTGTGATGACCGAGGCCCCGTCCCGGGTCACGCCTGCCCAGCTCCGGGAGCTGTCGATCAAGCTGGATGTGGTAGAATAATTTTTTACCGCAGAGGACGCGGAGGGCGAAAGAGGAATCAAAACTATTTTGGACGCAGATAAAATCGGAAAAAGCGGATTTGGATCTAAAAGAAGTCCCAAAACCTCATACGCCTTAATCTGCGTTCATCTGCGTAAATCTGCGTCCCCATCATCTTTCATGTTTTCTCAGCGTCCTCTGCGGTGAAATTATTTGGTTTGAGGTCATTTATGAAGTGCAAGGTCTGCGGCAAGAAAGTCGAACTCCGCGTCGGCTGAAGGACCATCACCTTCCGCTGCACGGGGTGCGGCAAAGACTTTTCTATCAAGGAATACACGGACCAGATCGACGAAGAAACATGGGAAAGGATTTCCCGCCGGCCCTGCAACAGGGCGTAAAGCACTGACGCATTGAACAACCCTTCGCTCCATTCTCTTCGCACAGCTGCTTGCACTTTCCAGCATCCAGCGCCATCCCTCATTCTCCCATTTAGTTGGATAGCCTCCCCCGCATCTGCTCAAATTAGTACAAAAACTTCTAGAAGAGCGCAGCTTGACAGGGCAAAATGTGATGGTAAACTTAACGATACGGCAGCAAACGGTTTATTCGCCGCGATTTTAAATCCGGTATCAAGGAGGCAGTCTATGAAAAAGGTATTAGGCATTATTACAGCATTCTGCTTA
>JAXIPA010000127.1:0-30496 GCA_045403145.1 Nitrospirota bacterium
AATTTAACGGGGGTCCCGTCCGGATTCGTCTCCTGAAGCATGCCCGATGAGCACGTTAAAAGCCGCGCCATTCTTTCCTGTAGTCAATGAAAAGATGTTTTGTTATAATACCCGCACAGAACCGCGTACGCCCTTCTGATCTATCTTCAGTTAAATGAGGAGGAACCATGAGCCATTCGGATTTTGACTACGATGTCGTGGACCCGAACGCTGCCGAACAATCCGTTCCGGTGTATCCTGTAGCGCAGTGGCATAACGGACAGCAGGCGCTCAGGGCCGCGGGGGGAGTGCAATTCGCCGGCGGGGTGATTCTGCCGTCAAAATATCTGCCGGACGGCTTCGCGCTGCCGGGTTGGACGGGTGAGCGGATAACGTTCCGCAGCGGAAAGGAAGAAACCGCATTGACCGCCCAGAAGCTCGTCATCGCCCCGATCCGCACGCGTTTTCGCTGGTTCGCGCGACAGGGCAACGAAACCGCTTACTACCCGCGAAACGCCTTTGTCATGGGTGCAAACATGCGAGGTCACTTGCAGGTGCTTACCGCGGTGCAAGGGACTGATGAACCCATCGTCATCACCTTCAAGGGAAAAGCATCGCAAGCATTCGAGGCAGTGCTGAAGGACTTCTCGGCAAGAGTCGTTCAGCCTGCAAACCGGCGGGCGCCGAAAGGCAAACCTCTGCCGCGCTATGCGTTCTGGATGACTATTGCTGCCGGCCCGCATTCTAAAGCCGGAAGCACAGGGCAGGAATCAATCGTGACCCTTCCGACCCTCGGTTTGTCCCCCGATGTAACACCGGAGTATCTGCGGTCGTTGTATGTCGGCCGCGAGAATTTGATTCGCTTTCAGGAGTGGTATCAGCAGGCGGGACCATGGACGGACGCCTGGGAAAAGACCGGGGTGGAGCACGCCGAGACCTCCCCGGATTTCGAAGATGAACCGGACGGCGGACACCATCAGAAATAAGCGGTCCGGTCCTTTCCGTCGCGGACAAGAGAGATATGAGCAAGAAAAAAATTTACGCAGTCGCAAAAGGCAGCAGGCCGGGCCTCTACGACGAATGGTTCGGCCGTAATGGCGCGGAAGTCCAGGTGAGGGGTTTTGCCGGAGCTGTTTACAAGGGTTTTACTTCCCGCGAGGAAGCTGAAGCGTGGTTCACCAAACTATCCACGGAGTCCCCGGTCATACAGCAAACCATGCCGTTTTCTCCTATTGAAAATCCGGTTGCCCGGGACAAAGCGTGTAGACGGCCAAAACCGGCCATCAAAGAACTTCCGGAGCATTGCGCCGGGGCAAACGGAGAGCAAGTGGTAATCTACACCGACGGAGGGTGCAGAATGAATCCAGGTCCGGGCGGATACGGCGTCGTCCTGCTGCAGGGCAACGGCAGAAAAGAACTATCCGGCGGATTCACCAGGACCACCAACAACCGCATGGAATTGACGGCCTGCATCAAAGGGCTGCAAGCACTTGAACAGCGAAGCTCGGTCACGGTGTACAGCGATTCTCAATATGTCGTGAACGGCATGGAAAAAGGGTGGGCCAGGCGGTGGCAGCGGAATAACTGGAAGCGAAACAAAAACGAAACGGCCGAGAACAGCGATTTGTGGTCACAGCTTCTCGACGTATGTGAAAAGCATGATGTAAGATTTTCGTGGGTACGAGGGCACAACGGTAACCGTGAAAACGAACGCTGCGACACGCTGGCGGTGGAAATGACGCGACGCGACGATTTACCGCCCGATCACGGATACGGAGCAGCGCCGTAAAATGTATATTCACTTACCACTTGTTCTCCCAACGCTTCGCAATCGCCGGGATTCCTGACCGCCGCCTGTTCCCTGACGCTATTACCTCACTCCTCTTAGCTTTTTTACAGCACCTCTTCATCCTCTTTGCGCCAGGCGGGGTCCACGATGCAAATGAACTTGAGGTCCGTTTTGCCGGAATTCGTGATGCACTGCTTTGCCATCGGCGGGATATACACGGTCGAACCGGGCTTGACCAATGCGGATTCATCATCGATGTGCATCACCCCTTCGCCTTCCATAATATAGTAGACTTCCGAGGTCTTGAGCCGGTGCGCCCAGGTCGTGTCGCCTGGTTTCACGACCGCGTGAGCCAGGCTGTAGCGGAGTGCGAGGTCCGCCTTGTCCTGGTGCAGGATCTCGCGCAGCGCGCAGTTGTCCCCGGCGATGAATTCTTCGCAGTCATGCAGTTCGCGGATGAACATGTGCCCTCCAAGCAATACCGGACTTCACTGTAGCACAACTATCAACCGAAAATCAAAGCAAACATGCAGCCCGGCTTGACTCGAAGCAGTCATTGAAGTACAATCACCAATCCCGCGACGACATGCGACCATGAATCAGGAAGAACTTACATCACTCAAGAACTGGTTTGGCGATTACTGCGCCTCCTTTTCCACGCCCCTTCAGGAGGACCAGCGTAACATCGACGTCAAGCGGGACCATACGCGCGAGGTATGCCTGAACACCCTGCGGATCGCCCGTGATTTGCCGATGAACGGGGAGGATACCCTGCTCGCGGAGGCAATCGGCCTGTTTCACGATGTCGGCAGGTTCCGGCAGTACCAGACGTACAAGACCTTCGACGACAGCATCTCGGTGAACCACGCGACCCTTGGCGCAAGCGTCCTGCTGGAGAATAACGCGCTCCGGGGCCTGCCGCAACAGGAACGGGACCTCATCATACACAGCGTAACCCTGCACAATGTCTTTTCCCTCCCCGAAGGGCTCGACAACAGGACCCTGCTGTTTGCCAGGCTGGTCCGTGACGCGGACAAGCTCGATATTTTGCGGGTGGTGATAGAATATTTCGGGCAGGAAGAAGGGAGCAGGGCGGAAGCGGTCGCGCTCGGGCTGCCGGATGCACCGGGGCATTCGCCCGAGGTGCTGGCCTGCCTCACCAGAGGGGAGATGGCGCGGAAGTCGGACCTCACGACCCTGAACGACTTCAAGCTGCTGCAGCTCGCGTGGCTCTACGACCTTAATTTTGCAAGCTCGCTCCGGATGGTCCTTGAGCGGCAATATATCGACAAACTGGCCGGCATGCTGCCAGGCACGGATGAGATCAAACAGGCGGTGGAGCTTGTCCGGGCCCATGTGGACGGGAGGCTGCGGGAAGGCTGACGGTGCCCTAACGGGCGGCGAGGCCAAGATTTGGCTTTACTCCGCACGGGCTATTTTGGTAAGATAAACAGCCTGTCAAAGGCTGATTTCACCGCCGGGGACGCAGAGGGAAAAAAGAGAGGGGAGAACAGCGGATGCCAGGTTCTCCGATTTTCCCCAAGTACAACTTGACTGCTTCCTGATCTACGCTCTGCGTCCTCTGCGGTAAAAATTCGTTTCGATACATGGGTGGTCTAAAGGAGCATCATGAGAAATAACATCGTTTCACTCGGCGCCGACGAACTGAAGTACGAGATCCGCGAGATCGTGGCCGTTGCCAAGGAATTCGCCAGGCTGGGTCTCGAAATCAACTGGGAGAACATCGGCGACCCGGTGCAGAAGGGCGAGAAGCTCCCGGACTGGATCAAGGACATCATCACCTCCGCCATGAAGGAGGACATGACCTACGCCTATTCGCCCACCAAGGGCCTCGAAGCGACCCGGGAGTATCTTGCCCAGCGGGCGAACAGGAACGGCCGGGTCAGGATCACGAAAGAGGACATCATCTTTTTCAACGGGCTGGGCGACGCGATCAGCAAGGTCTACGGACAGCTCCGGAAGGAGTACCGGGTCATCGGGCCAAGTCCGGCCTACAGCACCCATTCGTCGGCGGAAGCCTCGCACGCGGGCTCGGAATACGTTTCCTACCGCCTCGACCCAGCCAACCTTTGGTACCCGGACCTGAACGACCTCAGGATGAAGGTGAAGTACAACCCGTCCATATCCGGCATCCTGGTCATCAATCCGGACAACCCCACGGGGGCCGTCTATCCCCGCGAGGTACTCCAGGAGATCGTGGCAATCGCGAAAGAGTACGACCTCTTCGTGGTGTGCGACGAGATCTACATCAACCTGACCTACAACGGCAAAAAGGCGGTGCCGCTGGCAGACGTGATCAACGGCGTGTGCGGGATATCCATGAAAGGCATCTCCAAGGAACTCCCCTGGCCCGGCGCCCGGTGCGGGTGGATCGAGGTCTACAACGCGGACAAGGACCCTATCTTTGCGAAATACATCAAGAGCATCGTTGACGACAAGATGCTCGAGGTCTGTTCCACCACGCTTCCCCAGAAGGTGATCCCCGCGATCATGAGCGATGCGCGGTACGAGAACCATATCGCCCACCGCAACGAGGTGTACGAAAAGAGGTCGCGCATCGCCTATGACCTCCTGAAGGACATCACCGGCATTGTCGTGAACCGGACGAACGGCGCGTTCTATATGACCGTGATGTTCAAGGAGAACGTCCTGACGCCGAACCAGAAGCTTGCCGTCGCGAACGAGAAGGCAAAGGAAAAGGTCGAGCAGCTCGTCGCGGACGTGGCGCTCGACAAGCGGTTTGTGTATTATCTCCTGGGCGCGACCGGCATCTGCGTTGTACCGCTCACGGGATTCAACTGCGACCTCCGGGGTTTCCGGGTCACTCTCCTCGAATCGGACGACGCGAAATTCGAGTGGATCTTCCGGACCCTCAAAGAGAAGATCTCCGAGTATCTGCAGAGCGCATGAGAGCGAAGCCGTATTGCCGGGGCCCCCTGCCGCGACATTTTTCTTGATTTTTCTCCCGCATCATACGATAATGGCCGCCTTGTACGCGGTCTTGAATTTTATTAAACGAGGAGGCTTGTAACAATGAGGATCATTCTTTTAGGCGCGCCGGGCGCGGGCAAGGGCACGGTGGCGAAACTGTTGACGAAGCTGGACGGCTCGGTGCAGATTTCAACCGGGGACATTCTCCGCGGAGCGGTGAAGGCCGGCACTCCGCTCGGCAAAGAGGCGCAGGGCTACATGGACCGGGGCGACCTGGTTCCCGATTCACTCATCATGGGCATCATGGAGCAGCGCCTCCAGGAACCCGACATGCAGAAAGGCTTCCTGCTCGACGGGTTCCCGCGCACAATCCCGCAGGCGGACGAGCTCGGCAAGCTCCTCACCAGGCTCAACATCAAGCTCGACCTCGTGGCGAACATCGATGTTCCTCGCGATGTGATCCTGGACCGGCTCACGACCAGAAGGACCTGCTCCAATACCTCGTGTCAGGAAATCTACAACATCAAGAGCAATCCGCCGGCCCCGGGCGACAAGTGCAAGAAGTGCGGCAGCCCCACGATCCAGCGCGCCGACGAGACCGTGGAGGCCATATCCAAGCGGCTCGATACCTATAACGAAAAGACCGCGCCGCTCATCGGCTACTACGAAAAAACGGGACTGCTCCTCACGATCCGCGAGGCCGGCAGCGACGGCGTGGTGAACGCGATCAAGAACGGGATAGCGGCGAAGAAATAAAAAAACAGGAGTCAGGAGTCAGGAGTCAGGAGTCAGGAGGAAACCCTCTTCACGGAGCCTGCCCTGAACGTAGCGAAGGATTCAGAATGGCACAGAAAAGGCGGGATGATGCAATCCCGCCTTTTTTTCTTTTTACGGAGTAATAATAGTTTCGTTCACCTCCTTATCCGCAGTATATGGATGAGTGAGGGTGCCGGCTTGAAAATGTCCCTACCAAAGTATGCCGCTCTCCTGCCTTCCCTTGCCCAGGCTGCTCCAGGTAACCAAATTACTTCTCCGCCGTCTAATAACTAAAGGAAGAAGTACGGAGGTGGGGTTATGAAAAAACGATTGCTTACTGCTGTCGCGTTGTGCGGCGTTCTTTTTCTCGCCGGCCTGGCATTTACCGCACCGGCCGCTGCGGGTGTTCGCATTGATATTGGAGTGTTTTTTCCCCCGATTTTTATTCCGGCGCCTTCTGCTTTGATCGTGATTCCGGGCACACCTATTTACTATCCGCCTGCTGTCGGAGTGGACATATTCTTCTACAACGGATACTGGTATCGCCCGCATCTGGGTGGGTGGTTTATCGCCGGTCATTTCAACGGCCCCTGGAGCCACCTCGCCATCGGTAGTGTTCCGGGTGTTCTGGTCAGTCTCCCGCTAAAGCACCGCCACTTCCATCCGGGCCCTGGCAGGCCACCCCGGGAGAGGGATTGGTTCTGGGACCGAGATGAGAGGGGAAGATTCGATGGAGACCGTGGAAAGGGAAAGAACCGGGGGCACGGACGCGGCAGAGGTCGGGATGACTAATAGCTGAACACGTCTGCGGGGGCAGTGAGATCACTGCCCCTTTTCTGCGAGTATCAACGGGCAAATAATCCTGCTACTATTCCACCATCACAGACCAAATTCCCCGTAATGTTGCGCCCTTCGCTGCCCGCGGCTGTGCACAGGCCATCGGTACGCAAAACCCACAACTTCATCACGTCACGAACATCCCCGTCGACCGGGGATCATACCCTCACTTTCCTGCTGAACCGTGGAAATTTTACTTGTCATGACTAAAATCATACGCTTGAGCGAATTGGCATGCTATAATCGGGTAAATTGCATACAACCAGATGAAGGGGGACTTCATGGAACTGAGCCCGAAGACAAAAGTAAATGACCTTATCACCCGTTATCCTTTTCTCAAAGATTTTCTGATCACCCTCAATCCTGAGTTCAAGATGCTCGACAACCCCTTCATGCGAAAGACCGTGGGCCGAATCGCGTCACTCGGCAAGGTTGCCATGATCGGCGGCATGGACGTGAAGAAGCTCATGGATGGCATTGCCGGAGAGATCAAAAAGCAGACCAATGAGGCGGTCACGATGGCCTACGGCGAAGGCGGACCGGATGAGCAGGAAGTCCGGATCGAGACGCTCAAGAACATCATCAAGGAACTGCACGAGGGAAAAGACGCGGAGTCGCAGAAGAAGAAGTTCGAGGAGCTTATCAAGGACGTGGCGCCCTGGGAAATAGCGCAGATGGAGCAGAAGCTCATTGCCGAGGGCATGCCCGAAACGGAAATCAAGAACCTCTGCGAGGTGCACGTCTCGGTCTTCAAGGAAGCGCTTGAGCACAAGACCGTGCCGGGCCTTCCCGCGGGCCATCCGGTCCATACGCTGATGCTCGAGAACAGGGCCTGTGAAGACATTCTCAAGGAAGCTGAAGCAGTCACGGATTATGTGAAGAACAAGGACAAGTTGCTCGGCATTCTCGACCGGCTTGCCCAGGTGGATAAACATTACCTGCGCAAGGAGAACCAGCTTTTTCCGATCATCGAGACCAAGGGCATCACGGGACCGTCGAAGGTCATGTGGGCGCTCCATGACGACATCCGCGGGTTCATCAAGGATGTGCGCAAGCGCGTTCTGGACGGGAAGATGGAGAAGGTGGCCGCCGAAGCGCTCGTTAAGATGGTCAATGACATGATCTACAAGGAAGAGCACATCCTTTTCCCCATGACCCTGGAAACCTTATCCGAGGACGAGTGGGCCAAGGTCAGGAAGGGTGAGGAGGAGATCGGCTTTGCCTGGATCAAGCCCGAGACGGAGTGGCGCCCGGCCGCGGGCTCGTTCCAGCAGGAGCTTCTGGCCGAGAAGGTCGGCAGCCTGAACCTCGACACCGGTCAGTTGACTGCGGAACAGGTAAACCTGATCCTGACGCATTTGCCCATCGACATCTCCTTTGTGAACGAGAACGACGAGGTGGCCTATTATTCAGCAACGCCGGAGCGGATCTTCCCGCGGAGTGCGGGCGTCATCGGGAGAAAGGTCCAGAACTGCCACCCTCCCCGGAGCGTTGACATGGTGGAGAAGATTCTCTCGTCGTTCAAGGAGGGGACGAAGGACGCGGCGGAGTTCTGGATCCAGATGGGCGGAAAGGTGCTCCATATACGGTACTTCGCGGTGCGCGATTCGGCAGGGAAGTACCGCGGCTGCCTCGAGGTCTCCCAGGACATCACGCAGATCCAGAAGATCACCGGCCAGAAGAGGCTTTTGGACTGGGAGTAGGATTGGCCGTCTCGTAATAAGTTTTTGGAGCCGTCATTGCGAAGAGCGGAGCGACGCGGGGCAAACCTTCTTGACTATATCATTTAAATGATATAATATTGCTATGACGTAACAAGGAGGCCCTATGCCGGTGATAAAACCCATTTCCGACCTGCGCAACAAGGCAAACGAGATATCGGACCTCGCCCACAAGCTGAATGAACCCATCTTTATAACCAAAAACGGCGAAGGCGATATGGTCGTTATGTCCATGGCTCGATACGCACAGCTTCAGTTGAAGCTCGACCTCTTCGGAAAACTTGCCGTGGCCCAAAACCAGATCGCGTCCGGCGGCAAGGGGAGAACGCTCAAGCAGGTCATGACAGACATCAGAAAGAGACTGCATGAGTCCCCGTAAGCTTGCGGTAAAGCTCCTCGGCATCGCGGAAGACGATCTCGCTGAAATCATCACGTTCATTGCGGAGGATGATGTCGCCGCCGCTGAAAAGCTTGCCGATAAGATCGAAACCCGGCTTGCACGGCTTGCAGACCACTCCGCTCTCGGCAGAATCCCGGCTGAGGAGGAACTCGCCCGGCTCGGATACCGCTATCTCGTCATTGACAATTATCTTGTTTTCTATACCGTGAGCGCGCAGACGGTACTCATCCATCGGATCATGCACGGCGCGAGAGACTACGTCAAGCTGCTTTAGTTGTGCGTTGGAAACATTCCGATTCCGCATTAAAGAAATCCCCATCGAATCGCTTGACAAAAAAGCGACGTGTACTATAATCGCTGAGAATCATTTGGCGTCCCACCTATGCCCCCGTTGGAGGTTTGGGTGAATTGAGCATGGCAGGCCAGCCAGCGGGAAAACCGAAATACGAGGTCATTGCCTGCATCGCCGGCCGCGGATTCGGAGTCCGGCGGGAAGACATGAAGAAGATGCTTCTGGCTACTCGCGGCAAAGTCTTTACGCTTCAGAACCTGGACAAGCTCGTGGAGTGTACGCGGCTGAAGGAGTTCAGGACGAAGTAATCGGGACAATTATCCGCTCCTTCTAACCTATACGCTTTTAGTTCCTCTTCTTGCAAATCCCTCCTGTTTATGATAGTGTTGCCCTCCCATGGAAATCGTTCTCGCCACGCGGAATAAAAAAAAGATCGAAGAGATCAGGCGGATCATTGCGGACCTGCCGATCAACATTCTCTCGCTCGATAATTTCCCCGACTGCCCCGAGACAGTCGAGGACAGGGACACCTTCGAGGGGAATGCAGTGAAAAAAGCCGTCGAGGTCTGCCGATGCACTGGCAAAGTCGCGCTTGCCGACGACTCGGGACTCGAGGTGGACGCCCTCGGCGGCGCGCCCGGCGTGTATTCCGCACGGTACGCCGGCGGGACAGGCGGAGGGAACGACATCCGGAATTATGAGAAGCTCCTCGTCGAGCTTGAAAACATTGCCGACGAAAAACGCGGGGCTCAGTTCGTTTGCTGCATGGCTTTGGCTTTTCCCGATGGATCGATAAAGACATTTTTCGGGTATTCAAAAGGGTGCATTTCCCGTGCGCCTAAGGGGAATTCGGGTTTCGGATACGATCCGGTATTCATTCCAAAGGGCTACGAAAGGACCTTTGCCGAGATGTCCGGGGAAGACAAGGACAGGCTCAGCCATAGGGGTAAAGCTCTTGAAAAACTTGCCGAATTCCTTCATTCCGAACCGCATTTATAAACAAAACTAATATTCAAATTATAATTTTTAACTTGAAAAATAACTTGTTTTCAACGATTATAGGCCGGTTAAAAACTCACAGACGGTTTATTACGTCCTTTAGCGTTCTCTTCTGAAAATAATCTTTATCTACGGAGGATCGTTCCCATGGCCAAGAGAGTCGTGCTGCTTGGAGCTCCCGGCGCCGGCAAAGGTACGCAGGCGAAAATGCTGATTGAGAAGTACAAGATCCCCCAGATCTCGACCGGAGACATCCTCCGCAAGGCAGTGGCTGACGGCACGCCGCTCGGCAAGGAGGCCAAGGTGATCATGGATTCAGGCGGGCTCGTGTCCGACAAGATCGTGCTCGGCCTCGTTGAAGAGCGGATCAAGCAGCCCGACTGCAAGACCGGCTTCATCCTCGACGGGTTCCCGCGCAACACGGCCCAGGCCGACGCCCTCGACAAGATCCTTTCCAGCATGGGCATGCCCCTCACCGTCGCCCTTAACATCGACGTGGACATGAACGATCTCCTGAAGCGCCTCACCGGCCGCAGGACCTGCAAGGGCTGCCAGCAGATGTACAACATCTACTTCTCCGCCCCCAAGAAGGACGGCGCCTGCGACAAGTGCGACGGCGAGCTGTTCCAGCGCGACGACGACAAGGAAGCGACCATCAAGAAGCGGCTCGAAGTGTACACGCAGCAGACCGCGCCTCTCATCGACTACTACTCAAAGAAGAGCATCATGAAGACCGTCATGGGCGTGGGCAGCATCAACGACATCTTCAGCAAGGTGACGGCCGTCCTCGGGTAAAAGAGAACCACAATAGGTCCTATTGGACATAGAGGGCCTATTTAAATTTAAAATTCTTTTAAGGAGGTAACAAGTATGGCACTGGTAAAGCCTCACGGCAAAAAGAAGAAGCTCATGCCGCTTCTTCTGGAAGGGTCCGCCCTTCAGAAAGAGCAGAAGAAGGCCAAGACCCTGAAGCAGCTCCGCATCTCCTCGCGCGAGACCGCAGACCTCGTGATGATGGGCATCGGCGCATTCACCCCGCTCACGGGCTTCATGACCAAGAAGGACTGGAAGGGCGTCTGCGACAAGTACAAGATGGCGGACGGCACGTTCTGGCCCGTCCCGGTGACGCTCTCCGCAACGACGGAGTTCGCCAACTCGCTCAAGAAAAACGAGGAGATCACCCTCGTCGACGACGAGTCGGGCGCGATCATGGCCACCATGAAGGTGAGCGAGAAGTACGCCATGACGAAGACCGACAAGGAGCATGAGTGCAAGCAAATTTTCCGCACTAACGATGTTGCCGGTCACCCGGGCGTCCAGAAGGTCATGGGTCAGCCCGATATGAACCTGGCCGGTCCGGTAAAGGTCCTCTCCGAGGCCCACTTCCCCGAGACCTTCAAGGGTATTTATATGACCCCGAAGCAGACCCGCAAGATGTTCGAGGACAAGGGCTGGAGCACGATCGCGGCGTTCCAGACCCGGAACCCCATGCATCGCTCGCACGAGTATCTCGCCAAGATCGCCATCGAGACCATGGACGGCGTCCTGATCCACCAGATCCTGGGCAAGCTCAAAGAGGGCGATATCCCGGCCGATGTCCGCGCCGATGCCATCAACACCCTCATGGAAAAGTACTTCGTGAAGGACTCTTCCATCCAGTGCGGCTACCCCATGGAAATGCGCTATGCCGGACCCCGTGAGGCGCTCCTCCACGCGCTCTTCCGCCAGAACTTCGGGTGCAGCCACCTGATTGTCGGCCGCGACCACGCCGGCGTGGGAGACTACTACGGCCCCTTCGACGCGCAGAAGATCTTCGACGATATTCCGAAGGGCGCGCTCGAGACCCAGCCCTTGAAGATCGACCATACGTTCTACTGCTTCAAATGCGACGGCATGGCCTCCATGAGGACCTGCCCCCACGGCAAGGAAGACCGCCTGATGCTGTCCGGCACAAAGCTCCGGAAGATGCTCTCCGAGGGCGAGAACGTTCCGGATCATTTCAGCCGTCCCGAAGTGCTCGAGATCCTCAAGAAATACTATGCGGGCCTCACCGAGAAGGTGGAGATCAAGCTCCACGCTCATGCCGAGGGCACGCATACGCATAAGTAAAACGGAAGTAACAACGGATCAACGACTGCAAAGCAGTTCACTACATTCCATAGATAGGAGGTTCAGAAACATGCCGAGTTATGTGATTACAGAGAAGTGTGACGGCTGCAAGGCGCAAGATAAGACTGCTTGCCAGTATATCTGCCCGAACGACCTCATGGCCCTGAACAGGGATCTCATGAAGGCCTACAACCAGGAACCGGAGCAGTGCTGGGAGTGCTACAACTGCGTGAAGATCTGCCCGCAGCAGGCGATCGAGGTCCGGGCCTACCAGGACTTCGCCCCTCTTGGCGCGAATGTCATCCCGATGCGGGGTACGGATTCAATCATGTGGACCATCAAGTTCCGGAACGGGATCCTCAAGCGGTTCAAGTTCCCGATCAGGACCACTGCCGAAGGCTCGGTCGATCCCTTTAAGGGCAAGCCTGAGGCAGATTTCGCGACTCTCAAAAAGCCCGGCTTCTTCACCACCACGAAGCCAATGCCGGTCATCAAGAAATAAGGAGGAATAGATAAATGGAAAAGGAAACCTGTACATTTTCGTTCTGCCAGAAGCCGGCGGTAGAAGAGGTTGAGACCGATCTCCTCCTCATCGGCGGCGGTATGGCCTGCTGCGGCGCGGCGTTTGAAGGCGCCCGTTTTGCAAACCCCAAGAAGATCAAGATCACCATGGTGGACAAGGCCGCGACCGACCGTTCCGGCGCCGTTGCCATGGGCCTGTCGGCCATCAACACCTACATGGGCGATAATGATCCGGTGGATTATGTGAAGATGGTAAGAAACGATCTCATGGGCATCATCCGTGAGGACTTGGTCTATGACCTCGGCCGGCACGTTGATGATTCAGTGCAGCTCTTCGAGGAGTGGGGTCTTCCGATCTGGAAAATGGGCGACGACGGCTTCTCGCTCGATGGTTTCCAGGCAAAGGAAGCGGGAAAGGCCTCGCTGAAGGACGGCGGCAAGCCGGTCCGTTCAGGCAAGTGGCAGATCATGATCAACGGCGAGTCCTACAAGGTCATCGTCGCGGAAGCCGCGAAGAAGGCCCTTGAGACCAACCGCGCCGCCACCGGCGTGAAGCAGAACCACTACGAGCGCGTGTTCATCGTAAAGCTCTACAATGACGCCAAGGAGCCGAATCGCGTTGCTGCAGCGGCCGGTTTCAGCGTTCGTGAGAACAAGATCTACATCTTCAAAGCCAAGGCCATGGTCCTGGCAGCCGGCGGCGCGGTGAACGTGTTCCGTCCCCGGTCTACCCAGGAAGGCCAGGGCCGCGCCTGGTACCCGGTGTGGAATTCCGGTTCCGGTTACGCCCTCGGCTTGCAGGCCGGCGCGGAGCTGACCATGATGGAAAACCGCTTCGTGCCCGCCCGCTTCAAGGACGGCTACGGGCCGGTGGGCGCATGGTTCCTGTTCTTCAAGGCCAAGGCGACCAACAGCCTCGGCGAAGACTATTGCGTCAACCCGGAAGCTCTGGCTGAGGCAAAAAAGAAATACGGCAAGTATGTCGATAACCTCGGCACTGCCATCCGCAACCACCTCATGATGCGAGACATGAAGTTGGGCAAAGGCCCGATCCTCATGAGGACCGATGAGGCAATGGCTGCCATCAACAAGACCTTCAAGGAAAAGCTCGGCGACAAAGAGGGCGCCAAGAAGGTGAAGCACCTTGAGGCAGAGGCATGGGAAGACTTCCTCGATATGGCCATCGGCCAGGCAGGTCTCTGGGCCTCCAAGAACATCGAGCCGGACAAGACCCCGTCCGAAATCATGCCGACCGAGCCCTATCTCCTTGGCTCGCATGCGGGTTGCGCGGGCTTCTGGTGCTGCGGTCCCGATGATATCGGCGCGCCGGAAGAGTGGAACAAGAAGTGGCCGGCGGGCAACTACAACCGCCAGTCGACGGTGAAGGGCCTGTTCATGTGCGGTGACATCTGCGGCGCCTCGGGCCACAAGTTCTCCTCGGGTTCGCACGCAGAGGGCCGTATCGCGGCGAAGAACGCGATCTCGTTCATGCTCGACAACCCGAACTACACCCCGACCATCAAGGAGACCTCGGACCACCTGGCGGCAGAGCTCTATCTGCCCTTCGAGGTCTATGAGAAGTACAAGACCTACACCACGGACCCCTCCACGAACCCGCACTACATCAAGCCGAAGATGCTCCAGACCCGTCTCCAGAAGATCGCGGACGAGTATTTTGGCGGCATCTCGACCTGGTACATGACTTCCAAGACCATGCTGGACGAGGGCCTCAAACAGCTCCAGATGCTCAAGGAAGACACGTCCAAGATGGCGGCAAGCAACCTGCACGAGCTGATGCGCTGCTGGGAGAACTATCACCGCATCCTTTCCGTGGAGGCCCATGCGCGCCACATCCTGTTCCGGGAAGAATCGCGGTATCCCGGCTACTACTATCGCGGCGACTTCGACTTGGTGGACGACACCAACTGGAAGGCCTTCGTGAATTCCAAGTACGATCTCGAGAAAGACACCTGGGAAGTCAAGAAGGTCCCCTACGTACAGATGGTTGAGGATGCAGCTCCTGTAAAGCATTAAGAACATTTACAACTCCGGGGAGGGGAACCTCCCCGGAGCTTTATTGGAAATTTCAAAGTGCAAAATGCAAAGTGCAAAGTGAACAGCGGAGATTCTCCGTATTCCGAAATTTTGCATTTTTCAATGTACACTTTGCATTTTGCATTCTGATTTTGGTTTACTGCTTTTAAGGAGGAATAGGATACATGGTGGAAAATACGGTATTGATTGTCGGCGGGGGCTTTTCCGGCCTCACGGCGGCAGTGGAAGCCGCGGAAGCGGGTTCCGATGTGATCATCGTGGAAAAGAACCCTTATCTCGGCGGCCGGGTGACGCAGCTCAACAAATACTTCTGGAAGATGTGTCCCCCGAACTGCGGCCTCGAGATCCAGTATAAGCGGATCAAGAACAACGGCCGGGTAACGATCTACACCATGGCCGAGGTGGAAAAGGTCGCAGGCAGCGAGGGCAACTTCGATGTCACTATCAAGATCAGGCCCCGGTTCGTGAACGACAAGTGCGTGGGGTGCAACAAATGCACCGAGGCGTGCGACATCGAGCGGCCGAACGACTTCGACTTCGGCATGAGCAAGACCAAGGCCGCCTATCTCCCTCACAACCAGGCATTCCCGCTCAAGTACGTGATCGACGAAAAGACCTGCAAGGGCACTTCCTGCAACAAGTGCGCCGAGGCCTGCAAGTACGATGCGATCCACCTCGACATGAAGCCCGAGACCGTGAACGTAAAAGTCGGGGCGGTGGTCATGGCCACGGGCTGGAACCCCTATGACGCCACGAAGATGGACAACCTCGGGTTCGGGAAGGTGCAGAACGTGGTCACGAACATGATGATGGAGCGGCTGGCATCCCCCAACGGCCCCACGGCCGGCAAGATCACCAGGCCCTCCGACGGGAAAGAGGTGAAAAACATCGCGTTCGTCCAGTGCGCGGGCTCGCGCGACGAGAACCACTTGGCCCATTGCTCCTACATCTGCTGCCTGGCGTCGATCAAGCAGGCGACCTATGTCAGGGAGCTCTATCCCGATTCAAAGGCGAAGATTTTCTACATCGACATGCGTACCCCCGGTCTTTACGAGAACCGGTTCTACACCAAGATCAAGGAAGACCAGAACGTGTCCTTCCTCAAGGGCAAAGTCGCCAAGATCGAACAGGCCCAGAACGGCGATGTGGCGGTCACGGCCGAGGACATCTACGGCGGCAGCAAGATCACCGAGAACTTTGACATGGTCGTTTTGGCCACGGGCATGCAGCCCGCGGCAGGGTCCCTCAAGAGCGCAGGCATTGCAATGACCGAAGACGGGTTCGTGGACCAGGCGACGCTCCCGAAGGGCATCTATGCGACCGGGACGCTCAAGACCCCCGTTGATGTGGCGCGGTCCGCGCAGGATGCCACCGGCGTGGTGATGAAGAGCATCCAGAGCTTGAGGAGGAAATAAGGATGGAGAAGAAATTCGGCGTATATATCTGCAAGGGATGCGGCATCAAGGATGCGATGGACGTTGAGAAGGTCGCCGGTGCGGCCAAGAAGGTCCAGAACTACAAGTTCCACGACGTCCTGTGCAGCCCCGAGGGCGTTCAGTTGATTAAAGACGACATGGCGAAGGAAGGCGTGAACACGATCATCATCGCCGCCTGCTCCCCCCGCGTCAAATACGAAGAATTCGATTTCCCCGGCGCTATTGTCGAGCGCGTCAACATCCGCGAGTTCGTGGCCTGGACCATGGAGCCGAACACCGACGCGACGAACGACGCCGCCTACGATTACCTCAATATGGGCATCGTCAAGACCCAGAAGGGCGACCTTCCGGAGCCGAACATTCTCGCCGACCTGAACAACACGATCCTCGTGATCGGCGGCGGCGTTGCCGGCATGACCGCGGCGCTCTCGGCCGCGGGCGCAGGCCAGCAGGTCGTGCTCGTGGAGAAGGAGACCCAGCTCGGCGGCTTTGTGAACAGGCTCTACAAGAAGATCCCGACGGGTTCCTATTTCAATAAGCCGCTTATCGTTGATACGGACATTGCCAAGACCGTTGCGGAGGTAGAGGGCAACGCCAATATCAAGGTATACAAGTCCACGACCGTATCCAAGACCGACGGACAGCCCGGCCTCTACGACGTGACGCTTTCGAACGGCGAGACCATGAAGATCGGGGCCATTGTGATGGCCACGGGCTGGAAGCCCTATGATGCGGCCAAGCTCGACTACCTCGGCTACGGAAAATTCAAGAACGTGGTAACGAACCTCGAATTCGAGGAGATTGCAAAGAAGAACAACGGCAAGATCGTTCGTCCCTCGGACGGCAAAGAGGCCCTGAAGGTTGCTTTCGTTCAGTGCGCGGGCCAGCGGAATCCGAACCATCTTCCCTATTGCTCGTCCATGTGCTGCGCGACATCTCTGAAGCAGGCCCAGTATGTGCGCCGGAATCAGGACGCGCTGGCCATGATTTTCTACATCGACATCAGGACCCCGGGCCGACTCGAGGCGTACTACAAAGAGGCCCAGAACGACCCCGGGGTGATGCTCACCAAGGCCGACGTGACCGGTGTTTCCGATGCGGGGAACGGCAACCTCCATGTCGACATGGAGAACACCCTCTTCGGCCTGAAGACCGGCGAGAAGGTGAAGGTTGAGGCGGACCTGGTCGTCCTGGCGACGGGCATGGTTCCGACCACCCGCGCCCCCCAGGAATACGCCGACGGCCTTACCAAGGCCGCGGGCGGCGGAGATGAGGCCAAGAAGAACTACCTTGAGCAGACCCCGAAACCCGATTACATCCTGAACCTCGGCTACCGCCAGGGACCGGAAATTCCGACCCTCGAAGGCGCTTCCGGCTTTGCCGATTCTAACTTCATCTGCTTTCAGTACGAGACGCGTCGGACCGGCATCTATGCGGCCGGAGGCGTGCACCAGCCGATGAACATGGCCGAAGCGCAGGAAGACGGGGCTGGAGCGGCGTTCAAGGCAATCCAGGCGCTGGACCACGTGGCACGGGGAGTCGCGGTCCACCCGCGGGCCTGGGACATCACGTTCCCCGATCCCATGCTCATCAAGTGCACGGCGTGCAAGCGGTGCACGGAAGAATGCCCCTTCGGCGCCATCGACGAGGACGAGAAAGGCATTCCCAAGTACAACCTCAACCGCTGCCGGCGATGCGGCACCTGCATGGGCGCCTGCCCCGAGCGCATCGTGTCCTTCAAGGACTACAGCGTGGACATCGTAGGCTCCATGCTTAAAGCCATCGATGTTCCGGATGATGAGGACACGTTCCGCATCGCCTGCCTCGTGTGCGAGAACGACGCTTATCCGGCGCTCGACACGGCGGCCATCAACCGGAAAAAGATCGATCCTTCCGTGCGGTTCGTTTCGATGCGCTGCCTTGGAGGCATGAACCTCGTGTGGGTGGCCGATGCGCTCTCGAAGGGCATCGACGGCATGCTGCTCCTCGGCTGCAAGTATGGCGAGAACTACCAGTGCCACTTCGTCAAAGGCAGCGAGCTTGCGAACACCCGCTTCAGCAAGGTCAGCGAGACCCTGAACCGGCTCCAGCTCGAATCCGAACGGGTCCAGTTGATGCAGATCGCCATCAACGAATACGACAAGCTCCCGGACATGATCAACGCATTTGCCGAGAGAATCAAGGAAATCGGGCCGAACCCGTTCAAGAGCATGTAAATAAAGACGGGAAGATATGAAGTTTTGAAGTTGGGAAGTTGGGCCTTATCTCACCTTCTCATCTTCTCATTTTCACAACTTCCTGTATTTAAGGATGGAGGATAGAATTCATGTCAGACGCAACGGTCATTAAACCTGATTTAGCCTTTGTGAATGAGATCATCAAAGGCGGCGGGGAGTCCCTCAAGAAGTGCTATCAGTGCGCCACCTGCTCCGTGGTCTGCAACGTGACTCCCGACGGGAACCCCTTCCCGCGCAAGGAGATGGTCCTGGCCCAGTGGGGCCAGAAGGACAAGCTCATCACGAGCGCAGACGTCTGGCTCTGTCATCAGTGCAGCGATTGCACGGCCTACTGCCCCCGTGGCGCAAAGCCCGGCGAAGTGCTGAACGCCATCAGGAAGCAGAGCATCAAGCATGTCGCCATGGTGCCGTTCTTCGCTCAGGTCGCAACGGACGCAAAGCTCCTGCCGGTCATGTTCGCCATTCCCGCGGTCCTGTTCTATGTCATCCTCCTCGTTCTTGGAAACGGGAACTTCTCCGCCCCGAGGGCCGAGGGCAACATCATGGCCTACCACAAGTTCGTTCCGGTGCCCGTGATCGACACCGTCTTCATCCTGACGGCGATCTTCGCCGCCGTGTCGGCTTTCGTGGGCATCAAGAAGCTCTGGAGCGGCATGAAGGCGCAGGCGGGCGGGATGAAGTCCACGGGAAACCTCGTCGGCGACATCATCGCCTCCGTCACCGAGATCCTCGGCCATTCGAAGTTCGCCGACTGCACGGTGAATAAGGGACGGCAGCTGGGCCACATGCTCCTGTTCTACAGTTTTGCCGGCCTCGCGGTGGTGACCACCTGGGCGATCATCTACCTCTACGGCTGGGAGTTGCTCGGGATCCAGCCCTTCGGGCCGTTCCACTTCGGCGAATCCCCCTATCCGAACAGCGATCCGGTGAAGATCCTGGCCCTCGCGAGCTCCATCGCCTTTGCGGCCGGCGTCGTGCTCCTCCTGATGAACCGCTTCGCACAGGCAGGGAAGGCAGGCATGGGCTCCTACTTCGACTGGATCTTCCTCTCGATCGTGATCGGCGTCGGCGCCACGGGCATGCTCTCCTGGGCGCTCCGCCTGGGTGACATGGAGATCGGATATTTCATCTACTTTCTCCATCTGGTGTTTGTGTGGTCGCTGTTCGCCTATGCACCGTACTCGAAATTCGCGCATCTGTTCTACCGCACGACCGCGATGGTGTTCGTACGTCACAGCGGGCGTGATAAAAAGTAAATCTTTTCACTTTTTGGGGAGTAAACCATGAAAGTCAAAGAACTGTTAAGCATCAAAGGGCTTGAGTGCTTCAGCATCACGAGCGAGCTGTCGCTCCTGGACGGGGCGAAGCAGATGACCGATTGCAACATCGGGGCACTGCTCGTTATGGACCGCGGTTCGCTCCTCGGGATCATCACCGAGCGCGACATCGTCAAAAACACCGCGAACGAGAAGAACCAGTGCAGGGACGTAAAAATCAGGGACGTCATGAGCACGAACCTCCTCGTCGTGAAGCCAGGAGACGACCTTGACTATGTGATGGCGATCATGATCCAGAACAACATCCGCCATACTCCCGTTGTCGAGGAGAGCGGGCTGGTTGGGCTGTTGTCCATGCGCGACGTGGTCCGGGTGCTGGTGAAGAATTTGAAAGCGGAGAATATTTACCTGAAAGACATGATCGGCGGCAAGCTCGGCGAACTGGGCGATTAAGGCGAGGTTACAATAGAGTAATCCAGAGGGGGGGATGCCGGGAGGAGAACGGATTTGCCGGGGTACGGAGGCGCGATGGGACGGGTCTCCGGCCTCGCATGATGATTGCGTTATCGGTATTAAACTAATTTTAATCTAAAAGGAGGAGAAATAATGAGTAACACGATTCTTTTCGCCCTCGTGTGCGGCGTGGCAGGCGTCATCTACGGCATCATGACCGCAATATGGGTGAACAAACAGGATTCAGGCAATCAGAAGATGATCGACATTTCCAATGCAGTGAAGGAAGGCGCTAATGCGTTCCTGGCGCGCGAGTACAAGACCGTAGCAATGGTCGCAGCAGTTCTGGTGCTTGTCCTGGCCTTCGTTCCCAAACTCGGGATGTGGGCAGCAGCAGGATTCATCATCGGCACCGTGGGTTCAGCCCTGGCCGGTTTCATCGGCATGTGGGTATCGCTCCGTGCTAACGTGCGCACCGCAGCAGCAGCGAGCAAAGGCCTCCAGGCCGCGCTCAGCCTCGCGTTCAAGGGCGGCTCCGTGACCGGCATCATGGTCGTGGGCCTCGGCATCATCGGCCTGGCCGGCTTCTATTTCATCGCAAAATCCATGGCCCCGGCCGAGGAGGTCTCCACTGCTCTTATCGGACTCGGCTTCGGCTGCTCGCTCATGAGCGTGTTCGCCCGTATCGCGGGCGGCATCTATACCAAGGCCGCTGACGTGGGCGCCGACCTCGTGGGCAAGGTTGAGAAGAATATCCCCGAAGACGATCCGCGCAATCCGGCCGTGATCGCCGACAACGTGGGCGACAACGTCGGCGACTGCGCCGGTATGGCCGCCGACCTCTATGAAACCTACACGGTGACCCTTGTGGCCGCCATGCTTCTTGCAAAGACCGTGTTCGGCGCGGACAGCCCCTGGATCGAGTTTCCTCTCATGCTCGGCGCTGTTTCGATCATCGCTTCCATCATCGGCACCTATGCCGTGAAGCTCGGCAAGAACAACTACATCATGGGCGCCCTCTATAAGGGCTTGGCCGTTGCAGGCGTTATCGCGGCAATAGCGTTCTATTTCGTGGCCAAAAGCTTTATCGCCGGCCTCGGCGCCGATGCAGGCGTTTTTACGGCTAACACCGTGTTCTTCATCTCCCTCATCGGCCTTGCTCTCACCGGCCTGATCGTATGGATCACCGAGTACTTCACCGCGAAAGAATATCCCCCGGTGCAGCACATCGCACAGGCCAGCCTCACCGGCCACGGCACGAACGTGATCGCCGGACTGGCAGTCAGCATGAAGTCCACCTCAGCGCCGGTGCTCGTGATCGTTGCCTCGATCCTCGGTGCATACTGGCTTGGCGGCGGATTCTCCGGTGAAGCGAACGCAGCATCCGGCGGCATCTTTGCCATCGCGCTGGCAGCGGTGTCCATGCTCTCCATGACCGGTATCGTTGTGGCCATCGACTCCTACGGCCCGATCACGGACAATGCGGGCGGCGTCGCTGAAATGGCCGGGCTCCCGCAGAAAATCCGCGATATCACGGACCCCCTTGATGCGGTCGGCAACACCACCAAAGCAGTGACCAAGGGCTATGCCATCGGCTCCGCGGCTCTTGCCGCGTTGGTGCTGTTCTCGGAATATTCACGCTCCTTTGGCGCAACCATCCTGTTCGACCTTTCGAACCCGATGGTCCTTTGCGGCCTGTTCATCGGCGGCCTGCTCCCCTACTACTTCGGCGCCCTCCTTATGGAGTCCGTGGCTAAGGCAGCGGGCGGCGTGGTGGAGGAAGTTCGCAGACAGTTCCGCGAGATCAAGGGCATTATGGAAGGCACCGGCAAGCCGGAGTACGGCAAGTGCGTTGACATCGTGACCAAGAGCGCCATCCACGAGATGATGCTCCCGGCGCTCCTTCCGGTCGTCGTACCGGTGGCGGTGGGTCTCCTCCTGGGCAAAGAAGCCTTGGGCGGCGTGCTCATCGGCGCCATCGTGACCGGCCTGGTCCAGGCCATTGCCATGACTTCGGGCGGCGGCGCATGGGACAATGCCAAGAAGTCCTTTGAAGACGGCGTTACGGACAGCAAGGGCGTTGTGCACAAGAAGGGCAGCGACGGACACAAGGCCTCGGTCACCGGCGATACCGTCGGCGATCCTTACAAGGACACCGCAGGCCCGGCCATCAATCCGATGATCAAGGTCATCAACATCGTTGCGCTCCTGATCGTTCCGTTGATCAAGTAAGCGGCATTCGCATTCACAAGGCTGCCCCCTGTATCGGGGCAGCCTTTTTTTATCCGCTGGTACGGCTTCCCGCTTGTAATTTGACGAAAAAGTGGTATTATTCACGGGCTTATGAAAGATGTTGAGGTGTTAGTAACAACAGGTTGTTCTGTTGAAGTTGTTGCCCACTGTATCACGGTATCGAACATCGCCCTTTTGGTAGCGGAGCGTGTAACGGTGCCCGTTGACCGGGAACTTGTAAGGCAAGGCGGCTTGTTCCATGACATCGGAAGGTCGCGGACGCACGGCATCGGGCATGCCGTCGCAGGCGTCGAGATTGCGAAGAGCCTGGGGTTCTCGACGGGGCTCATCAATATCATCGAACGGCACATTGGTGCGGGCATTACCGCGGCGGAAGCGGAGCGGCTGGGACTCCCGAAAAAGGATTACCTCCCGCTTACGGTTGAAGAAAAAATCGTCTCCTATGCTGACAATCTGATCAGCGGAACGAGAGAAATGCCGTTTTATGAAGCGCTCGACCGGTTCAGGGACATTCTCGGCCCCGGGCATGAAGGCGTTGAGCTGTTCATAAAGCAGCATCACGAAATCCAGGGATGGATGAGATAGTTCAATTTCGGAATGCGGATTGCGGATTTCGGAATGGAAACAGGTAGCCGCAGGCTTCAGCCTGCGTAGAGAGGTTGAGAATGAAAGACAAGAAAAAAGAAAAAATGATCGCGGAAGATTTCGATGTCCAGCCGCTCAAAAAGAGCAATACCGACAAAGTCGTGCCGGTGAAACTGACGGAGAAGAGCAGGTTCAAGTTCCGCTGCCACAAGGGCGTCTCCTGCTTCACCGCCTGCTGCAGCAATATCAATATCGTGCTGCCGCCGTATGACCTTCTGAGGCTCAGGAAGCGGCTCGGCCTGACCACCGAGGACTTCATCAAGCAATATTGCGAGATCGAGATCCTGGCAAAGACGCTTCTCCCGGTGATCACGCTCAAAATGAGCGCCGATGAAAAAAAGAGCTGCCCCTTCCTCACGCCTGACGGCTGCACGGTGTATGAAGATCGGCCGAGCAACTGCCGCTACTACCCTGTGGGTATGGCCACGCTCAGGAAGAAGGATGCCGAGGGCGGCAAGGACGAGTTCTACTTCATGGTCAAGGAAGACCACTGCAAGGGCTTTGAAGAGGACAAAGACTGGACCGTCGCCGAATGGCGCAAGGACCAGGGAGCGGACGTATACGACGACGTAAACCGCGGTTGGATGGACCTGCTGATCAAGAAAAAGTCCTTCGGCGATAAGGAATTTCCGGAAATCAAGAACCGGATGTTTTTCATGGCCAGCACCGATACCGATTACTTTCGTGCATTCGTGTTTGAAAGCAGCTTCCTTGCCACGTACGATATTCCCGCGGAGCGCGTCGAAAAGGTCCGGATCGATGATGCAGAACTTCTGAAGCTGGCCTATGAGTGGCTTCGATCGGCCATGTTCGCCGAGGAAACCCTCAAGTTCAGGGAAGGTGTGCTCGAGGCGCGCAAGGAACAGGCGGATGCGGTGATGAGGAAGGTATATGGGAACAAGGAAAAGGGGCAGATCGGGGATAGTGATTAGGAGTCAGGAGTCAGGAGGATACCACTTCCTCAACTGCCATGCCGCAGCATTGAGCTCATTTCTTCGTAGATAGTGTTTCCGATCGTGATACCCTGGTCAATGAATTCCGGGCCGTATTGCCTGCCGGTGGCGGTCCGGAACGTTTCCTTGATTTTCTCGATCCCCTTCATTTTTTCCCGGAACGTCCGGTGCAGCGTTTCCAGCGGCGTGTTATGCGCTGTTACCATGAGCCAGAGCGTGGTACTGAAATTTTCGGGACCCCACCGGAATTTGTCTGCATCGTACAGTGCGTCGCTCACCAGGCAGCCCGCCTCGTCATCCAGATCACAGACCGCCTTGAATGCCTCATGGTTCCTGATCGCATAGGCGATATGAGAGCGGCTGCGTTCGTCCACGCCCAGCGTCGTCAGGATTTTCCCGGCCTCAATGCTTCCGCGTACCGCATGGTCCTCTTCCCGGCGCTTGATGTCATGGAGAAGGCCGGCGATGATCGCGGACACAAAAAGCGGCTCGACCGCTTCCCTGTCGATTCCCAGCCGGTTCCCCTCGATCAGGACGATGGCGCCGGCGTCCCGCGCCACGGCCTCGCAATGGCAGATCCCGTGGGCGCATTCCAACTGCGATTCGTCGAGGAGTGCGTGGCACTTGCGGATCAGCTCGTCGTCCCGAAGCATCTCTTCGGAACGACGCACGGCTTCGTCGTGCCGGCTGTAGAATAAAGGACGCGTCAGCGACCGGGCAACGCGGTTCGCGGTTTCCTGTAATTGCAGGTAGAGTGCCTGACTCATGCACCAATAATAGACGGTGTGGGAACACGTTGTCAAGCCTTGAAAGCGCGCTGTCCGGTGATGTCTGTCCGCGGGCAGGAATGCAGAGAGCCGGCGTATAAACCGATTGACAAAGATATACACCTTGGTAATAATGATAAGGTAAGCGGTCACGCCGGTCAGGGCAGAGAAGTGGACGCCGGCATAAAGACGCGTCATAAAAGGAGGGTCTTCCCATGGAAAGCAGGCGCAGATACGGCATCGGCAGCATACTACGAACACTGGTTTGGGTTGCGATCGGTTTCGGGATCGTTTCATGGCTTTTTACGACGGGGCGGAATTGCGGCACGGCGTCGGCCGCCGATTCACCGACCGCAGCTGCAGTTAAGGTGATGAAGAATCCGTTCACCGGAAACACAGACGCTGTCAAGGAGGGCGGGAAGACCTTTGACGAGAGATGCTCGGACTGCCACGGCGGGGACGCCATGGGTATGAGCGGGCCCGACCTCACCGACGAGAGGTGGCTCTACGGCGGCTCGGATTCCGAGGTGTTCCAGACGGTATCGAAAGGGCGGCCCGGCGGCATGCCTTCCTGGAGCGGAACATTGAAGGACGATGAGATATGGAAGGTCGTCGCCTACATCAAGAGCCTCAGAAAGTAGTTTCCCTGACCGCCGGACCGTCGCGAGAGCGGCAGGCCGGCGGGCCTTGTCCAAAACGACATTCCCCCGCCGCAGATGATCCTATCGCCGCACGCAGTGATTGACATTTCCCGCGTCCGCAGGTATGATGCTTCAGTTTTTTCCGCGAAAGGAACCCTTTATGTCCGACATTCACAGCGAACGAATACTGATCCTCGACTTCGGCTCCCAGTACACGCAGCTCATCGCCCGCAGGGTGCGCGAGGCCAAGGTCTACTGCGAAATTTTCCCCTATAACGCGGGGCTTGAAAAGGTCAAGGCCTTTCGGCCGAAAGGGCTGATCCTGTCGGGCGGACCGTCGAGCGTCTATGACCCGGGTGCGCCGCTCATCGACAAGGCTCATCTCGACCTTGGTGTTCCGGTGCTTGGCATCTGTTACGGCATGCAGCTTCTAACCCATGTTCTCGGCGGAGAAGTGGCAAAATCGCAAAAGCGGGAATTCGGAAGGGCGGAGCTGAGCATTCATAAGAATGAAGGCCTCTTCTCCGGCATTGGCAATGGCGGCAGCGCCACAGTCTGGATGAGCCATGGCGACCGGATCGAGAAAATGCCAGCCGGGTTCCACGCCGTCGCGCACACGGACAATTCGCCGACCGCGGCGATGGCCGACGAGAATCGCAAGTTCTACGGCGTCCAGTTCCACCCAGAAGTGGTGCATACCCCGCAGGGCGTTCAGATCCTGCGGAACTTCGTGTACACGATCTGCGGGTGCAAGCCGTCGTGGACCATGGCGTCTTTCGTTGACTATTCCGTGGGCGAGATCCGGAAGGCCGTGGGAAACAAACAGGCGGTGTGCGGCCTCTCAGGAGGGGTGGATTCGTCCGTCGCGGCAGTGCTCGTGCACAAGGCCATCGGCAAGCAGCTCACCTGCATCTTCGTGAACAACGGCGTGCTCAGGAAGGACGAGGCCGAGAAGGTGCAGCATTCCTTTAAGGACATGGGGCTGAACCTCAAATATGTCGACGCTTCACAGGAATTCCTCGCCAAGTTAAACGGGGTCGAGGACCCGGAGAAGAAGCGCAAGATCATCGGCAACACCTTTATCGAGGTGTTCGAACGGGAAGCGCACGCGGTGGGCGGGGCGGAGTTCTTGGTCCAGGGCACTCTCTACCCGGATGTGATCGAGAGCGTCTCGTTCAAAGGCCCGTCGGCGGTCATCAAGTCCCACCACAACGTTGGCGGCTTGCCGGAGAAAATGAAGCTCAAACTCGTGGAGCCGCTCAGGGAATTATTCAAAGATGAAGTGCGCGCCATCGGCCGCGAGATGCAGATGCCCGACGATATCATCGACCGCCAGCCCGTCCCGGGGCCGGGTCTCGCCATCCGCATCCTGGGCGAGGTGACCGGGCCACGGCTCGGGATATTGCGCGGGGCGGACGCCATCGTGATCGAGGAAATCAAGAAGGCCGGCCTGTACAAGGAGATCTGGCAGTCCTTTGCCGTGCTGCTCCCGATCAAGACCGTGGGAGTGATGGGAGACGAACGGACCTACGAGAACGTGGTCGCCATCCGCGCGGTCACGAGCCAAGACGGCATGACCGCAGACTGGGCGAAAATCCCCTATGACCTTCTGGGCATCATGTCGAACAGGATCATCAACGAGGTCAAGGGCGTGAACCGTGTGGTCTTCGACATCTCTTCCAAGCCGCCGAGCACGATCGAATGGGAGTAGGGGCGACGCATGCGTCGCCGGATTGCGGAATTCACCCTGCACTCGTGCCAGGCACTCGTAAACGCTGGGTGCAGGCGGATTGCGGAGTGCGGAATTAAGATCGGAAGCAAGGAGACGCTTAGGTCAAAGATGTTTTCACGGCACATCGCCCGCCATAGGGATTCCCTGATGTCACGGATTTGCTGCGACCAATTCAACTAGGACAAGATGCAAAACCTGAAAAGCTGCCTGAGCATAGGGCTGGTCCTTCTGTCGTCGGACTTCCGCGTCATCGGTATGAACGATTATGCGAGGATGCTCCTCGCTCCCGCCATGGGGGAAGGGCTGGGGAAAAATCTTCTGGACTACCATCCCCGCAAGACCCAGGAAAAGATCAAGGGTCTCCTGAAGGAACTGAGCGAGGCCAAGGCCGATACACCCTTTGCCATGGTCATCGACGTGCTGAACAAGGTGCTGATGATCAACCTCTCCCGGTTCGAGATCGTCACACCGGTGCCGCTGCCCCATTGGGCCATGACCTTCATTGACGTGAGCGAACAGACCGGCGCCGCCATGAACACGAGCAGCGGCAGGATGGAACTTAAAAAGTTCCCGGTCTACGACAACGGCGTTTGCCGTTTTCTCGACGCCGATTCGGTCTACTGCTTCCGGGCCGACGGTAATTATTGCAAGGTTTTTACCGTTGACCGGTCCTATTACCTGCACTTGAGCTTGAAGGTCATCCTCCAGCGGTATACGGGGCCGAACTTTTTTCGGGTCCACAAGAGCGCTGTCGTGAACCTGAGACACGTGCGGGGAATTTCCGTGTCTTCCGACGGACAGACCATGATCACTTTTGACCGCGAAACCATCCCGTCCGTCCCCCTTGCCCGCCGCAAACTGGCCGAGTTCAAGCAGGCCCTTGCCATCCGATAGACCGTTTATCACCATATATCCGCCGTTCGTCACCGGCTGTCTAAACCCCTTAATCCGCTCATCACCACTTTTTTACCGCTCGTCAACGATTTCTTGAACCCTCTTTCACGACGCTGTAAGCTCGTCACAGGCAAAGCCCGCATTCCCGAAGAAAGAGGGGCTCTGCGAAAACAAATCCCGACAGGAGGGCAAAGGCTATGTCGATCAAGGAAACGAAAGAGAAGGAATTTGACGCGCGGGAGCAGTCGATCCATCCCGATGCCTGGGCAATGCTCGACAAAGCAAAGAAGGATGGCGTCGAAACGGCCTGGGACCGCTTGCAGACGCAGACCCCTCATTGTACGTTCTGCGACCTCGGCCTGACGTGCAAAAACTGCATCATGGGGCCCTGCCGCATAAGTCCCAAAAAGGACGGCAAGATGCAGCGGGGCGTGTGCGGGGCCGATGCAGATGTCATTGTTGCCCGGAATCTCGGCAGGTTCATCGCCGGCGGATCAGCGGGCCACTCCGATCACGGCCGCGACCTGATTGAGACCCTCGAGGCCGTTGTCGAGGGCCGTGCGGAAGGCTACACGATCCGCGATGAGCCGAAGCTGCGGCGCATTGCCGCGGAAATCGGCATCGAGACGCATGGCAGGTCGCTTCGGCTCGTGGCAGAGGACCTGGTGTCGGAATGTTTCAAGGACTTCGGCAGCAGAAGAAAGTCAGTCATGTTTCTCGGCCGCGCCCCTCAAAAACGCAGAGAACTCTGGGAAAAACTCGGCATGACCCCCCGCGGCGTGGACCGAGAGATCGTCGAGATGATGCACCGCACCCACATGGGCTGCGATAACGACGCCGTGAACACCCTTGTCCACGCGGCGCGGACCGCTTTGTCCGACGGCTGGTCGGGTTCCATGATCGGCACCGAGCTTTCGGACTGCCTCTTCGGCACCCCGACCCCCCGGAAGGCCCAGGTCAACCTCGGGGTGATCAAGAAGGACCAGGTAAACATCCTGGTGCACGGTCATAACCCGGTGGTGTCCGAGATGATCCTGATGGCGGTGAACGACGCCGACCTCATCGCCCTGGCTGCCGAAAAAGGCGCCGTAGGGATCAATCTTGCAGGGCTGTGCTGCACGGGCAACGAACTCCTGATGCGACAGGGCATCCCCATTGCGGGCAACCACCTGATGACCGAGCTCGCCATCGTGACCGGCGCGGTGGAGGCCGTGGTGGTGGACTATCAATGCATCATGCCGAGCCTGGTCCAGGTTTCCGCCTGCTACCACACCAAGTTCATCACCACCTCGGAAAAGGCGCGGTTTACCGGCGCTGTCCACTACGAGGTAAAACCTCACAACGCGCGCGAACAGGCCCGGGCCATCGTCCGGCTGGCAGTCGAGGGCTTCGAGAATCGCGACCAGTCGCGCGTAGAGATCCCCGGCGAGCCCATGGATGTCATGACGGGGTTCTCGAACGAGGCGATCCTCAAGGCCCTCGGCGGCACGCTTACCCCGATCATCGACGCGGTCAAGGCAGGCAAGGTCCGCGGCATCGTCGGCGTGGTGGGCTGCAACAACCCCAAGATCAAGCAGGACTCGGCCAACGTCACCCTTATCAAGGAACTGATCAAAAAAGACATCCTCGTTCTGGTGACCGGCTGCTGCACCCCCGCTGCGGGCAAGGCAGGGCTCCTCATGCCCGACGGCATCGAGATGGCCGGACCGGGGCTCAAAGAAGTTTGCGGCGCCCTCGGCGTGCCGCCGGTGCTTCACATCGGGAGCTGCGTCGACAACTCGAGGATTCTCCAGCTCTGCGGCCTTGTGGCGAACGAGCTGGGCGTGGACATCTCGGATTTGCCCGTCGCAGCGTCGTCTCCGGAATGGTACTCTGAAAAAGCGGCTGCCATCGGCACCTATGCAGTGGCATCAGGCATCTACACCCATCTCGGCCTGCCGCCCAATGTCCTCGGCTCGAAGACCGTCACCGACATCCTGCTGAACGGGCTCGAAGGCCTCGTCGGCGCGTCCTTTGTTGTTGAACCGGACCCGGTCAAAGGCGCGGCCCTCCTCGATGCGCGGATCTCGAAGAAAAGAGTCGGCCTCGGTCTTACGCCGTAGCGAGGGACCGGCAGCAGGACAACAGGTCCATTCCCCCCCGTACGGGGCGAAGGGTCGTAGCCCGTAAGAAGCTGCCCTTCGCCCCGTATTTTTCACCCTCATCGGCAGCCGTTTCGGGAGCTGCTGTTTGACCGGCCATGACATCGTTTCGCAGCCACGGAAATTTCCCGACTGACTCTCCACAGGCCGTACCGTTATTCATTTCGCCCTTCGAATCTCTATCCGGGGAAAAGCCGACTCTAAAGCGAAGGATCTGTTTACGAAACAGACGACTTGCGAGCAGTCGCCAGGCCTCCTCCCAATGCCGTTTCTCGTATTATAATTGTAATGAGAGAGGATGCGCAGATAAAGAACCAGTCTCTCATACTTTATTCTCCGGTCTTGACGACATTTTGCGCCAGGAGCGGCAGGCATCTTCAAAGGAGGCGAAATCATGAAACATATCCTGATAGGAGTTGCGGCAGTGCTGCTGCTTTTTGCGGGGAGCGGCGCGGCATATGCCGGGGAAGGTCCCGGCGTCGAAGCGGGGATCAAGATGTGGTTGAACGACTGGCACCGGTCTGCCCCGGGTTTCGCGAGCATAACTTCTGACAGCACCATGCTCCTCGGCCCGGCAATCGAGGCGCGGTTTCCTAACCATGTTTTTTTGGAAGCGTCGTACCTCTTTTCAACAGCCGATTATAGATTCTCCGAAC